>JAEZEN010000393.1 GCA_023433185.1 Pseudomonadota bacterium
GGCTTCGGCGGCGTGGCCGTGGGCACCGGCCTCACCGGCGTCGGCGCGCGGCCGAGGATCCAGGCCGGGAGGATCGCCTTCTCGGCCTCGTCAAGTTCGGTACCGGAATTGCCGACGAGATAGATCACCTGCTCGCGGAAGACCTCGGCGAGGCGCTCCGGCGTGTCGGTCGTCGAGAAGACGTGCCCCTTGAGCGCGAGACCCTTGACCACGAACAGGACCTGCCGCCGATTGACGTTGCGGCCGGCGGCGATGAGCTTCTCGGTGACGTTCTCGGCCGTGTTCTGGAAGTGATAGCCGTTCTCCCCGATCTCCTGGGCGAGTACCCGGAAAAGGTCCGCAAACGTGCGGGGCGAGAACATCGGCACGTTGGTGGCGGTATGAACCTTGCGGGCGAGGGCCTCGATGTCGGCCCGGTCCGGCGCCGCCACCGGGGCCGTCGTCTCGCCGGTCCCCTCGGCCTTGTCCGTACCGGCGACCGGCTCGGGCTTCGCGTCGAGCGTCTCGCCGGCGAGCACCGCAGCGAAGCGGTCGGCGTCGACGATGCCGTCGGCGATGGCCTTGTAGGCGGCGCTGACCGCCTCGTCGCCATAGATCACCGTCGTCCGGTTGTGGGCGCGTAGCCGCAGCAGGACGGGCGTGAGGTCGGCGTCGGCCGAAAGCAGGATGAATTCGTCATAGCCGGCGGGGTGGTCGAGCGCATCGAGCGTGTCGATCACCATGTGAAGATCGGCCGCGTTGCGGCTGCGACCGGCCTGCTGCGGGCAGTCGATCACCTCGAAGCCGCTCGCGATCAGGGCCGACCGGTGCAGGCCGAGCAGCGCAGGGTCCGCATAGCAGCGCCGGATCAGCACGCGCCGCCGCGCGCCGTTCTCGGCCGGGGGAAGGATGAGCTTGCCGCCCTCGATCGCCGCGACCCAGGCTACCGAAGTCTGAGCCAGCCGCTCGGCGAGATCGCCGTTCGCGTCCTCCTGGCTGCGGTGAAAACTGTCGTAGTCTACGAACAGCGCACTTTTGATCGTATCCGCCATCATACTCGCTCGAGCGTCGCCCAGCCCGGATCCGACGTATTTGAGCCCCTCAGCCGGGATATGCTTAGCCGCTTCCGGCTTGGCTGTCTCGCCTGAATTTGGGGGATCGCTTCCGGCCGCGGGCCGCCCTCCGCAACCTGCCGTGCCAAGACCTCCAGGAAGCGGCTGCGCCTCACTTGAAGTTGTCCTTGCGCGTGCGGATCTCGCCAAAGACCTCCGCAGGGCTCGCGTTCGGCATGTCGAGAAGGTCCCGGACGGCCGGCTCGTCGACCCTTACGAACGGGTTGGTCCGGCGCTCGAGCCCGATCGTCGTCGGCAGCGTCGGCTTGCCCTCGCTCCGCAGCGCAGCGATCTCGCGGGCGCGAAGGATCAGGTCGCTGTTGGCCGGCTCGATGGTGAGGGCGAAGCGGGCGTTCGACTGGGTGTATTCGTGGCCGCAATAGACGACCGTATCGTCCGGCAGCGCCATCAGCTTCTCGAGCGAGTTCCACATCATCGGGAACGTGCCCTCGAACACGCGACCGCATCCGAGCGCGAAGAGTGTATCGGCGACGAAGGCCACCTTGGCGGCTGGGATGTGGTAGCTGATGTGGTCGAGGGTGTGGCCGGGCGTCTCGATGACGTGCACGTCATAGGCGCCGAAGCGGAAGGTGTCGCCATCCTTCACGACGCGGTCGAGACCCGGAATCTGCTCGCCCTGCGCGGTCGGCCCGACGACGGTGCAGCCATAGGCCTGCTTGAGGGGCAGGATCGCCTCGACATGGTCGGCATGGTGGTGGGTGACGAAGATCTGGTCGAGTTTCCAGCCGCGTTCGGCGAGCTTGTGCTTGATCGGGTCGAACTCGGGCGCGTCGATCGAGGCGGTAAGCCCGGACTCGGTGTCGTGGATCAGCACGCCGTAGTTGTCTTCGCGACACGTGAACTGCTCGATGATCAGCGTCATGGTCGATCGCCTCCATGTTTCTTTATTCGAATCCGCCCCTGCCTAGCATCACGGGGCTCCGTTCCGCCACAGCCGCGGCTACAATGGCGCCATGTATGTCGACGTCGTCGATCTCCGCGCCTTCTACGCCGAACATCTCGGCCAGGTCGCGGCCGGCCTGATCGGAGCTCGGCTCAGGAAGCAATGGCCGTCGCTCGCCGGCGAGCGTGTGCTCGGCATCGGCTATGCCACGCCGTACCTCGCGCGGCTGGCAAGCGATGCCGAACGGGTGATCGCCTTCATGCCCGCCGTGCAGGGCGTGGTCAACTGGCCGCCCGAAGGCCCCAACGCCGCCGCCCTCGTCGCCGATGACGCGCTGCCGCTGCCCGACGCCACCATCGACCGCATCGTCGTCATCCACAGCCTCGAGATGTCCGAGACGCCGCGCGAGCAGCTCCGCGAGATCTGGAGGGTCCTCGCCCCCGGCGGCCGCATCCTCCTCGTCGTTCCCAATCGGCGCGGCATCTGGGCCTGGGCCGAGAAGACCCCCTTCGGCTATGGCCGTCCGTTCACGCGCGGCCAGCTGACGGCCCTGCTCCGCGACACGATGTTCTCGCCGCTGAGCTGGTCGGAAGCCCTCGCCGCGCCGCCGATCCGCCGCCGGCCGTGGCTGCGCAGCGGCAATACCTGGGAGCAGATCGGCGTGGCGCTATGGGGCGCCTTCGCCGGGGTGATCATCGTCGAGGCGACGAAGCAGCTCTACCAGGGCATCCCGGCCCGGAACAGAAGCCGGGCGAAGCCTGCCTTCCGGCCGGTTCTCATCCCGCCGCCGGCAAGCGCCCGCGACGCGGCCACGGCCGTCATGCCCCGGCCGCGGCGCGGATGATGCGGGCGTAGGCCGGCGCCCTCGGGCCCGCCTCGCCCAGCACACATGTCCCCCCTGCCGGTGGCTCCCGGGGCGTGAACCACGTCACAGACAGGCGGGCCGACTGCCTCTAGTTGCCCGGCCTTCCAGCGATCGCAGCGCCGGCGACGGGCGCGCAAATCCCGACATTGCGGAGGAAATTCCCATGGCCGTACTCACCGCCTATCACGCCCTCGACATGCGCACCAACCGCGAGATGGCGATCGTCGACGATCCGGCGACGACCTACGCCATCGGGCCACAGAGCTTCAATTCGTTCAACGGCACTCAGACCGTAACCATCTGGGCGAACGGCATTCTCCAGCTGGGAGGCAAGCCGACCCAGGCGATGATCACCGCCGTCGGGACGGGGAGCCTCGGCACCTTCTATATCGGGGATATTGCTCCCCCGGTCTCGCTGACCAGCCTCAGGGCGGCCATCGGTGCGGCGCCGGCCGACGATTTCCGGAGCGTCTTCGAACTGCTCCTCAGCGGCGACGACCAGATAACCGGCAGCGCGTCGGCCGACTGGCTGCACGGCTTCGGCGGCCACGACCGAATCGACGGCGGCGCCGGCAACGACGTGCTCAACGGCGGGGGCGGCAACGACACCCTGATCGGCGGCCCGGGCTTCGATCGACTCGACGGCGGCGCCGGCGAAGACACCGCCGACTACTCCGCGCTGAAGGGCGCGCTCAAGGTCAAGCTCGACGGCAGCACGTTCGTCACGGTGAAGCTCGATGGCAAGAACGAGGACAAGATCAGGAGCATCGAGAATGTCGCCGGCGGCGCCGGCAAGGACAAGATCGTCGGCGACGGCCTCGGCAACCAGCTTTCGGGCAACGGCGGCAATGACGTCCTCAAGGGAAAGGGCGGCGGCGACAGCCTGTTCGGGGGGGGCGGCAAGGACAAGCTGAACGGCGGCAACGGCAGCGACTATCTCTACGGCGGCGCGGGCAACGACATCCTCAAGGGCGGCGCCGGGCGCGACCACTTCGTCTTCGACACCACCCTCAACGCCAAGACCAATGTCGATACCATCAAGGACTTCAAGCCCGGCACCGACGCAATCTTCCTGTCGCGCGACGTGTTCACCGCGCTGCAGACGCTGGGCAAGATGTCTGCCGACCATTTCGCCACGGGCAAGGCCGCCGATGCCAATGACCACATCATCTACAAGCCGAAATCCGGGAAGATCTTCTACGACCAGGACGGTTCGGGTACCACCTATGATGCGGTGCTGTTCGCCAAGGTCAAGGCCGGTCTCAACCTCAGCGCCTCCGACTTCCAGATCGTCGCGTGAGGGCTGCGGAGGACGAGCGCCACAGAAACGCCAAGGGAATGGCCGACAAGCCCACGCATGACACTGAAACGGCACCGGGACGGAGTCGAGCCATGATGCGCAGCTTTCTCCGGCCGCTGGCGGCAGCGGCGATGCTGGCG
>JAEZEN010000424.1 GCA_023433185.1 Pseudomonadota bacterium
CGAGATTGGTGCGGATCGTGTAGATGGTGTCGCCGATGAACACCGGCTTGATGAAGCGCAGCTTGTCGTAGCCGTAGGAGAAAGCGTTCACGCAGTTCGTCGCGACGAGCCCCAGCCCGGCCGAGAAGACGAAGGCCCCCGCCACCAGCCGGCGGCCGAACACGCCCTCGCGCTCGGCGAACATCTGGTCCTGGACGTAGGGGTGGATGTCGACGACGAGCGTGTTGAAGAGGTGGCTGTCGCCCTCCGAGATCGTCCGCCGCAGCGAGCGGATCTTCTGACCCACCGGCCAGTCCTCGTAGAGCCAGTTCTCCGCATTCCACACCGGCAGCGCCGAATGGTCGGCAGGCATGTCCTTCGGAAACGTCGACGCGACGCCGACGGTCGGTGCGTGCTCGGACACGGCTACATCCCAACGGGCGCGGCGCCGCTCGGCATCGCACCTCCTCCCTGTTTCCTTGTGAATGATATTTTCATATATGGATCATGCTGACAAGGGAGTCCGCCGGGCGACCGGAGAAGGATTACTCCACCCGCGACACTGTTCCGCGCTTGACTGCGGAGCGAGATGTCAGGGAAACGAGAACGACCGGAGGATGAAATGACGGCCGACTGCCTGATGTTCGTGGGATGCCTCAACCGCGAAGCCCCCTACTTCCAGGGTGCCCGCGGCAAGGGGCTCGCGGTCTTCGCCCTCGACGAGTCGACGGGGGACACCGAACTGCTGGCCGAGGAGACCGGCATCGACAACCCGACCTTCCTGTCCGTCTCCGCCGACGGCGCACATTTCTATGCCGTTTCGGAGATCTTCGGGTGGCGCGAAGGCATCGTGTCGGCCTGGCGCTTCGACCGGCGGGAGAGGGCGATTCGCTACATCAACATGCAGCCCGCCATGGGTTCGGTCACCGCGCACAATTCGCTCACCCGCGACGGGCGGTTCCTGCTGGTCGCCAACTACGCGATGGGCGAAGGCGGACCGGACCGGTCGGTCGTGGCGATGCCGATCCGCGACGATGGCGGGCTGGCCCCGGCCGTGGCGGGCGTCGTCCATCGCGGCCCGCTCGGCCCCAATGGCGAGCGCCAGGAACGCAGCCATGCGCACTGGATCGGGGAGTCGCTCGGCGGCGGCCTCGCGCTGGCAGCCGACCTCGGCCTCGATGAGATCATCACCTATCGCATCGGTCCGGACGGCGCCCTCGATCGGGTTGCCGCCCTGGCCATGCCGCCGGGTGCCGGGCCGCGCCATATCGCCCTCCACCCGAACGGTCGCTTCGTATTCGTGATGAACGAACTCGGTTCGACCATCGCTGCGCTGGCCTTCGACCCGGCGACCGGGACGCTGACGCCGATCGACACCCAGCCGGCGGTGCCCGCCGAGGCGGCCGCGCACAACCACTGCTCCGACATCCAGGTTTCGCCCGACGGCCGCTTCGTCTATGGCGCCAATCGCGGCCATGACAGCATCGCGGCCTTCGCGGTCGACCAGGAGACCGGCAGGCTCGGCGCCCCGCACTACACGCCGTGCGGCGGGTCGACACCGCGCCACACCGCACTGTCGCCCGCGGGCCGGCTGTTCTTCTCGGCCAACCAGAACGGCGACTGCATCTCGATCTTCGCCCGCGACTCCGAGACCGGCCGGCTCACCGACACCGGCAAGCCGATCACGATCGGCACGCCGATGTGCGTCAAGGTCGTACGGGCCGGCTGACGCCGGTCAGCCGTCGCGCCAGGCGTCGTCGAAGCGGTAGAGCCGCCACGCATTGCCGTGGAACATCGCCGCCTGCTCGTCGGGCGAGAAGTCCGCCGTGATCGCCTTGAAAGAATCCCAGACCTCGTCGAAGGTCGCGTGGAGGCTGGCGACCGGGGCGTCGCTGGCGAAGACGGAGCGCGCCGGCGAGAAGCACTCGATGCAGTGGAGCGTCACCGCGCGCAGGCTCTCGAGCGTCCAGTCATTGTCATAGGCGACGAGGTCGGAAATCTTGATCGCGACATTGGGGCGCTCGGCCAGCGTCCGGAGACCCGCCCGCCAGCGCGCCATCCCTTCGGCATCGCGCTCGATCGGGCTGCCGCAATGGTTGAGGATGAACTGGAGGTCGGGGAAGTCGGCGGCGAGTCGCGCCGCGTCGCCGTGCTGATTGGGGAAGATCATCAGGTCGAAGGAAAGGCCCTCGGCGTGGAGGGCGCAGAGGCCCGCCCGCCAGGCCGGATCGTCCATTAGGTCGCCGCGCGCGGCGAAACGCCGGGCAGGGTCCGGCGTCCAGCTCAGGATGTCGCGGATGCCGACGACGCGGGGGAACGCCGCCTGCTCGGCGAGCAGCCGGGCTGCCGCCGGCGCGACAAGCGGAACATGGGCGACATAGCGGCGGGCGATGCCGCCGTCCTTCGGCAGCGTCTCGAGCCAGCGCGTCTCGCCGACGCAGTCCTCCGGCACCCAGCTCGCCTCGATATGGACCGTGGCGACGACGTCCTGCCGGGCGGCGTCGCGGGCATAGTCAGCCGGCAGGTAGTCGCGGCGGAGCGGCGCGAGACCCCCCAGCCCACCATGGCCGTCGGTCGCCGGCGCGAGCCAGGGATGGCGGCCCATGCCGTAATCCCAGAGGTGGTGGTGGGCGTCGACGATCGGTCCGGAATACGGCTTGGCCATGCTGTCTCCTCCTGCCTCAGGGCATGAACTGGCCGCCATTGACGTGGATGTTCTGGCCGCTGATGTAGCCGCTGAGCGACGGCGAGGCGAGGAACAGGAACACGCCGGCGCATTCCTCGGCGGTGCCGATCCGGCCGAGGGGGACCGACTGGCGCATCGCCTCCATCCGCTCCGGCGGCGTGGCCGCATGGAAGGGCGTGTCGATGACGCCCGGCGACACCGTGTTGACGCGGATGCCCTGCGGCCCGAGGTCCCTGGCGAGGTAGCGCGTCACGCTGTGGACGAAGGACTTGGCGCCGGCATAGATCGCCGCGCCCGGCCCGCCGCCATTGCTGCCGGCGATCGACCCGACATTGATGATCGCCCCGCCGCCGGCCTTCTCGAGGTGCGGCACCGCCGCCCGGCAGGCATGGACGACCGAGCGGACATTGAGGTCGAAGACCTCGTCGATCAGGGGGTCGTCGATCTCGGCGAAGGGCGCGCGCCGGACCATGGCGCCGGCATTGTTGACCAGCGTGTCGAGGCCACCGAGCTTCTCCGCCGCCTCGTTCACGACCTGCGCCGCGGCTCCGTGATCGCGAAGGTCGCCGCGGACCAGCACCACGGTCGCCCCGCCGGCGGTCAGTTCGTCGGCGAGCGCCGTCGCCTCGGCCGCGCTCGCGCCGTAGTGGATCGCGACATGCGCGCCGGCCCGGGCAAAGGCGCGGGCGACGGCCTTGCCGATGCCCTTGCTGGCGCCGGTGACCAGCACCCGCTGTCCCTTGAGATCATCCATGTCGCTTCCTCCAGTTGGTGGGTGCACGGCCGGCTTCAGCGCCGCATCCGCGCCTCGACGATCGCAACGGCGCGCCGGAATGCAGCCTCGGCGTCGAGGTCGGTGGTATCGAGAGTCACCGCGTCGGCGGCAACCGCGAGCGGCGCCGTGGCCCGCCCGGCATCGCGCGCGTCGCGCTCGCGAATCTCGTCGAGAATCCGGGCATAGGGGACGTCGCGGCCCTTGGCGCGGAGTTCGTCGGTGCGGCGCCGGGCCCGCACTTCGGCGGAGGCGGTGACGTAGATCTTCACGTCCGCCTCCGGCACGATCGCCGTCCCGATGTCGCGCCCGTCAAGCACCGCACCCCCGGGCCGCCGGGCGAAGTCGCGCTGGAAGGCAAGGAGTCGGCTCCGGACCTCCGGATGCACCGCGACGCGCGAGGCCAGCTCGCCGGCGCCATGGCCGCGGAGATTCGGGTCGGCGAAATCGGCCGCGTCGAGCCCGGCCGCCATGCGGGCCGCATCCGCCGCATTGTCGGGATCGAGCCCTTCGTCGGACACCCGCTTGCCAACGGCGCGGTAGAGCAGCCCGGTGTCGAGATAGGGCAGGCCGAGATGCGCCGCGAGCCGTACGGCGAGCGTTCCCTTGCCGGCCGCGGCCGGTCCGTCGATGGCGACGATCATGGCAGGCACGCGCATGCCCCGCCGTCAGGCAAGGGGCGCCTCTTCGAGATCGGCGCCAAGGCCGGCCATCATCGACCGGAACTCGGGGAAGCTGGTGGCAATCGGCCCCGCATCATCGACCGTCACCGGCGCCTCCGTCGCCATGCCGAGCACCAGGAAGCTCATCGCGATCCGGTGGTCGAGATGGGTGGCGACCGTTCCGCCCCCGGCGACCTTCGGCCGGCCGTGGACCAGCAGCGATTCCGGCCCTTCCTCGATCTCGACGCCGTTGGCGACAAGGCCGGCGACGACCGAGGCGATCCGGTCCGACTCCTTGACGCGCAGCTCGCCGATCCCCTCGAACGTCGTGTCGCCCTCGGCGAACGACGCGGCGATGGCGAGGATCGGGTACTCGTCGATCATCGACGGCGCCCGCTCCGGCGGCACGGCGACGCCCTTCAGCCGGCTCGACCGCACGCGGATGTCGCCCACCTCCTCGCCGCCGACCGTGCGGCGGTCCGCGATCTCGATGTCGGCCCCCATCTCGCGAAGCGTCTCGACGAGGCCGAAGCGCGTCGGGTTCATGAGGACGTTGGCAACGGTGACGTCGGAGCCCTCGACGATGAGGGCCGCCACGATCGGGAACGCGGCGGAACTGGGATCGCCGGGCACGACGATCTTCTGCGGCTTGAGGTCGATGCGTCCCTCGATGCGGATGACGCGGGCGCCATCGTCGCCGGTCTCGGTATCGATCGCCGCGCCGAAGGCCCTGAGCATGCGCTCGGTATGGTCGCGGGTCGGCACCGGCTCGACGACGGTGGTCGTGCCGGGCACGTTGAGGCCGGCGAGCAGCACGGCCGATTTCACCTGGGCCGAGGCGACCGGCAGCCGGTATTCGATCGGCACCGGCATGTCGGGACCACGGAGCGTGGCGGGAAGGCGGTCGCCGGAGCGGGCGACGATCTGGACGCCCATGCGGCGGAGCGGATCGAAGATGCGGCCCATGGGCCGGCCGACGAGCGAAGCGTCGCCGGTGAAAGTGGCGGCGATGGCATGGCTGCCGGCGATGCCCATGGCGAGCCGCGAGCCGGTGCCGGCATTGCCGTAGTCGATCACGCGATCGGGCTCGAGCAGGCCGCCGACGCCGAGACCCCTGACGCTCCACGTCCCGCTCTCGCCCCGTACCACGGTCGCGCCGAAGGCCCGCATCGCTTCGGCGGTGGCCAGCACATCCTCGCCCTCGAGCAGGCCCTCGACAGTGGTCTCGCCGACGGCGAGCGCACCGAGCATGAGGGAACGGTGCGAGATGGACTTGTCGCCGGGCGGCCGCACGGTTCCCGTGAGGGCTCCGGCGCGACGGGCGCGGAGAGGAGTCGAGCGGGCGCTTTTCGACATGGGCGGCGGGGCTCCGGATCACAACGTGGCCAGACGGGCGCCGCGAGCGATAGCATAGGGTGGAAGGGCCGTCACCCGCGCGCCGCGGGAGTGCCGAAATCGCGTTTGACTCGACCGGCGAGGAGGACTAGGGGAGGCCGCTCCAACGCTTCCGACGAGGCCAATGACTGTGGCGAAAACCGAACTCGGCACCAAGCGCATCTGCCCGAACTGCGGGGC
>JAEZEN010000438.1 GCA_023433185.1 Pseudomonadota bacterium
AGGAGCACGGCCCGGCGGGCACCTCGCGCCTTGGCGATCTCCACGGCCCGCTCGACCGCATCCCGGGCGCCCGAGACCACGACCTGGCCGGAACCGTTGTCGTTGGCGACATCACAGACCTGGTCCTCGGCTGCCTCGGCGGCGATGGCGGCGGCCGCTTCGACATCCATGCCGAGGAGCGCCGCCATGGCGCCCTCCCCGACCGGCACGGCGTCCTGCATGGCCCGGCCGCGAATGCGGAGAAGCCGGGCAGCATCCGCCACCGCAAGACTGCCGGCGGCGGCGAGCGCCGAATATTCGCCGAGCGAATGCCCCGCGACGAACGCAACCCGGTCGATGCCGAGACCCCTGGCCGCGAGCACGCGGGTCGCTGCCAGGCTGACGGCCATCAGCGCGGGCTGGGCGTTCCGGGTCAGCGTCAGGGTCTCGATCGGCCCCTCGAAGATGACCGTGGAGAGCTTTTCGCCCAGCGCGTCGTCGACTTCATCGAACACCGCCCGCGCCTCGGGATGGGCGTCGGCCAGTGCCTTGCCCATCCCCACGACCTGGCTCCCCTGCCCGGGGAAGGTGAATGCGATGGTCATGCCGCTCCGTCGGTGCCCGTGGGAAAATTCGCGCCTTGTGGACACCTGTTGCGACGGCTGTCAAGACGCGGCCTGCGGCGCCCGCGCCCCAAACGCGCGGCAAGTGTCGAAACCGGTCGATCAGGGCTGGCGCGTGAGGCGAACGCAACTGACATGCGCATCCGCGCCCGTCTCGATATAGCAGAGGTCGAGGATGGAATCGGACTGCAGGGTGCCCACCGCGTGACCCTCCCTGTTGGCATAGAACACCGATCGGCCATCGGGCGCGATCGCCCCCTTGACCGTCTCGCTGAACGATCGGCCGTTCGCGGTGTAGGTCGTATCCGCAACGAAGTCGGCCCCGCCCTGGCTGGTCACGACGAAGGTGAAGTGCGCGGCCTCGGCGTGATCCTCCACATGCGCCCGCTCGTCGCCGGTCCAGGTACCGGTAATGTCGGGCGCGTCCTGCGCGTGCGCCGGAACCGAGCAGGCAAGCCCGAGGGCCACCGTCACGAGAAATCTCTTCATCACCGTAGGAACTCCCATGCGCCCGAGGGCCTTGCCGTGCCGATCCATCGTGGATAAGCGCTGATCTACGGTGAGTCACGCGTCGGATGATGCCAGGAGCCGGGAACCCGACGACGCCGTCCCCGTTTGCGAACCACGGCGTAGCCCCCGGGAGTCGAAATGATGAGGTTCGCCCTGCTGTCGCTTGCCGCACTGATGCTCGCCGCAACGGCCGCGAGTGCGGCACCCGGTGTGGCGACCGGCAACGTCAACCTCCGCACCGGCCCCGGCTCGGGCTATGCACGCATCGCGACCATTCCCGCCGGCGCCCGCGTCGAGGTGCTGCGGTGTGCGGGCTGGTGCGAAGTGGTCTTTGCCGGACGCCGCGGATGGGCTTCGGCGGCCTACATCTCGCGAGGCTACCGTGGCGTGCCCGCCGGGCGGTATTATCCCGTCCTGCCCGACCGCTCCCTGTGCCACGGTCCGCAGGCCTGGTCCCTCCCCTATTGCGAAACGCCGCTCGAGCGCTCGGTACGGGAGTTCAATCGAAGCACGCGGGAATACCACCACCGTCAGCAGCGGCGGCGATAGCGGCGTTCTCAAGCGCCTCGCGCTCCGAATGATGCGGCCGATGGCGCGTTCCGCGGCGCGCATGCCGCCTTGTAGAGGCCCCCCGGCGCGGGAGTTGCATTTCCCCGCCGACCTCGCATATAAGCGCGCGTCCGCACACGGACCCCGGCCGGGGGCTGAACGGAAGCGTGGGGCTTGGCCCGCACGAGGACCACGAACCGGTCCGCCTTCCGGTGTTCCCGCTCTCGAAGAACTTTTGCGACGCCTTTCCACGGGCTTCGCGGAGGCTACGCGCCGGCGAACAGAGGAAAGGCAGTATGGCACTATACGAACATGTGTTCCTGGCCCGACAGGATGTGTCGAGCCAGCAGGTCGAGGCGCTCGTCGAGCAGTTCAAGGGCGTGATCGAGGCCGGCGGCGGGCAGGTCACCAAGATCGAGCCGTGGGGCCTCAAGTCCCTGACCTACCGGATCCGCAAGAACCGCAAGGCGCATTTCACGCTGATGAACATCGATGCGCCGCCCGCTGCGGTCGCCGAGATGGAGCGCCAGCAGAGCATCCACGAGGACGTTCTCCGCCGGCTCACGGTCAAGGTCGAGGAGCTCGAGGAGGGCCAGTCGGCCATGCTTCAGAAGCGCGACCGTGACGACCGCCGCGATGATCGGCCCGGTGGCGGCGGGCGCTTCGGCGACCGGCCGCGCCGCGATGACCGTCCCCGTCGGGACGACCGTCCGCGCCGCGACGAGGATGGCGGATCCGAGGGAGGAGACGAGTAATGGTCGACATCAACCAGCTTCCGACCCGCCGCCCGTTCTTCCGCCGGCGCAAGACCTGCCCGTTCTCCGGCGCCAACGCCCCGAAGATCGACTACAAGGATGTCCGGCTCCTGCAGCGCTACATTTCCGAGCGCGGCAAGATCGTACCGTCCCGGATCACGGCGGTTTCGGCCGCCAAGCAGCGCGAACTGGCGCGTGCCATCAAGCGGGCGCGCTTTCTCGGCCTCCTGCCCTACGTGATCAAGTAGAGCCGGGCGGTCGGCAATAGGCAGTCGGCAACAGGGCAAGTGGCGTCGTCTCGACGGCGCGCTGCCGATTGCCCACTGCCGCACCCTGGTTGGGACATGGCCGGCGTTGACGCCGCGACCTGTCCCTAACCGCTCGAAAGGCGGGACAGCAGCACGATGGTACAGATCGTCCTTGTCGGCATCGGTGCGGGCCTTGCGTCCGCACTCATGTTCGTGTCGCCGTTTGGCGGGACGCTTCTCGCCCTGCCCCTCTTCGTCCTTGCCGCATTGCCCATCGCGATCGCCGGCCTCGCCTGGGGCAGCCTTGCCGCAGCCATTGCCGCGCTCGCGGCGGCCGCGACGATCGGCTTGGCCATCGCCCCGCCGGCCGGGGCCATCCACCTCGCCCTTTTCGGCGTCCCGATGGCGTGGTGCTGCCGCCTCGTCTGGCTGTCGCGCACCGACGAGTCCACCGGGGCCGTGGAATGGTTCCCGATCGGCCGCATCCTCCTTCATGGCGCCGCCGCGACCGCTCTCGGCCTGATCGTCGTCGGCTTCATCATCGGTTACGACCCGCAGGCGATGACCACGGAGATCACGGCCGCGCTGGCGGAATGGCTCGCCGAAGCGCCGGACGGCGGCCCGCCCCCGACGGCGGCCGAGCTCGAGCCCTTCGTCCGCTTCAACGTGGTGGCCATGCCCTTCACCACCGGCACGCTCCTCGTCATCATCTTCGTCCTGAACCTGTGGCTCGGGGCGCGGATCGCCGAGGCTTCGGGCCGCCTTGCGCGCCCGCGGGAGCGGCTGTGGACCGCCGTCATCCCCACCGAGGCCGTGCCGGTCTTCGTCGTGGCGGCGATTGCCGCGCTTCTCCCGAGCGCCTTCGGCTACGCATCCGGCGCAGTTGCGGGCGCCTTCGGCGGCGCCCTCGCCCTGATCGGCCTCGCCGTGATCCACGCCACGACGCTCGAGAACGTCATGCGCGTCCTCATCCTGACCTCGGTCTACGTCGTCCTCGTCTTCTTCGGCGGCCTGCCGATCATCCTGCTCACCTTCCTCGGCATCGCCGAGGTGTTCTTCCAGTTCCGCGCCCGGCGGTTCCGCGGCGCGCCACCCCCAACCTGACATCCACAAGGAGCCTTCCCATGCAAGTCATCCTCCTCGAACGCGTCCCGCGCCTCGGCCAGATGGGCGAAGTCGTGCGTGTCCGCGACGGTTATGCCCGCAACTTCCTCCTGCCGCAGGGCAAGGCGCTTCGCGCCACCAAGGACAACGCCAAGCGTTTCGAGAGCGAGCGCGCCCAGCTCGAAGCCCGCAATCTCGACCGGAAGAACGAGGCCGCCGCGGTCGCCGAGAAGCTCGACGGCCAGTCGTTCGTCGTCGTGCGCCAGGCCGGCGAGACCGGGCAGCTCTACGGTTCGGTCAGCGCTCGCGACGTCGCGGAGATCCTGACGGCTGGCGGCTTCTCCGTCGGTCGCTCCCAGGTCGTCCTCAATCAGCCGATCAAGACCATCGGCCTGCACGCCGTGGCCATCGCCCTTCATCCCGAGGTCGAATCGACCGTGACGATCAACGTCGCCCGGAGCGAGGACGAAGCGGCCCGCCAGGCGCGCGGCGAGGATCTGAGCCTGCGCGACGACGAGCAGGACGAGGAGGAAGCGGTGGAGGAAGCGGCGGACGAGGCCGTGGAGGAGGAAGCGGGCGTCCAGGCAGCGCCTGAGGACGACGACGCCACCGCTTGAGGATTCCGGCGACCCTAATGCAGCGGTTGAGCCGCCGCGGCAGGTGGTATTAACATCGGCGTGAATTGGGGCCGCGCGGCGCGTGGCCCCGCTGACGCAGTATCGTATTGGCGCAGGCGCCGCATGAACAAGCTACTCCACGGGTTTCTCAAGCGGACCATCCGCAAGGGCAACATCGAGATCATCGATTCGGCGGGCACGCTGCACACCTACGGCGACGGCACGCTGACACCGGTCCGCATCCGCTTCAACCGCGCCAGTGCGGAGCGCAACGTCATCCTGTATCCGGGCCTCAAGCTCGGCGAGGAGTTCATGGACGGCGGCTTGGTTTTCGAAGGCGGCTCGATGTATGATGTG
>JAEZEN010000454.1 GCA_023433185.1 Pseudomonadota bacterium
GGATGACGCTCGGATACTTCCAGGTGATGGCCGAGCCGGTCTCGACCTGAGTCCACGAGATCTTCGACCGCGCCCCGCGGCAGTCACCGCGCTTGGTCACGAAGTTGTAGACGCCGCCCTTGCCCTCGGCGTTGCCGGGGTACCAGTTCTGGACCGTCGAATACTTGATCTCGGCGTCCTCCAGCGCGACCAGCTCGACTACCGCGGCGTGGAGCTGGTTCTCGTCGCGCATTGGCGCGGTGCAGCCCTCAAGATAGGAGACGTAGGCCCCCTTCTCGGCGATGATCAACGTACGCTCGAACTGGCCGGTATTGCGCTCGTTGATGCGGAAATAGGTCGACAGCTCCATCGGACAGCGGACACCTTCAGGGATGTAGACGAAGGAACCGTCCGAGAAGACCGCGGAGTTGAGCGTCGCGTAGAAATTGTCGGTGACCGGCACGACCGTGCCGAGATACTTCCGCACGAGGTCGGGATAGTCGCGCACCGCCTCCGACATCGAGCAGAAGATCACGCCGGCCTTCTTCAGCTCTTCCTTGAAGGTGGTGACGACGGAAACCGAATCGAACACCGCGTCGACCGCGACGCGCGCGCCCTCGACGCCGGCCAGCACCGCGCGCTCGCGCAGCGGGATGCCCAGCTTCTCATAGGTCGCGAGCAGTTCCGGATCGACCTCGTCGAGGCTCTTCGGCCCCGGCGTCTTCTTCGGGTCGGCATAGTAGTAGAGGTCCTGGAAGTCGATCTTCGGGTAGTGGACCTTGGCCCAGGTCGGCTCGGTCAGCGTCAGCCAGCGCCGATAGGCGGCAAGGCGCCACTCGAGCATCCATTCCGGCTCGTTCTTCTTGGCGGAGATGAACCGGATCGTGTCTTCCGACAGCCCCTTGGGCGCCTTCTCGGACTCGATATCGGTGACGAACCCGTACTTGTACTGATCGACGTCGATCCGGCGAACGGTATCGACCGTCTCCTGAACGGCAGGCATTTCTCACTCCATCCACAGCGGTTTCAAGGACCGCGGGTCGAGTTCCGGGGGTTTCAGGCCACCCGGATGTGTCCCGGCGCCACACGCTTTAGCACGCGGAGCCACCTATTTGCGAACAAATCTAAGCTACGCTCCTCGGATTGCCACCCCAGACTCAGCCGTATGGCCGATTTTGCCGCCTCGGGCGAGGCACCCATGGCGGCCAGCACATGGCTGGAGGCGACTTTCCCCGACGAGCATGCCGCCCCCGAAGACACCGCAACGCCCTCCAGGTCAAGCGCTATCACCAACGTTTCGGCCGAAAGGCCCTCGACCCCGATGCAGAGCGTCTGGGGCAGTCGCGCCGCACCGGCGCCGAATGTCGTCGTCGGAACGCCTGCCCGGGATATGGTGGCCGCAAGGCCCTCCCGCCAGCCCTCCCACACGGAATGTCTGCCGAGATCGTCCCGTGCGGCGATGGCGGCGGCGCCGAAGCCGGCGATCGCCGCGACGTTCTCGGTGCCTGCCCGGAGGCGCATTTCCTGGCCGCCGCCGATCACCAGCGGGGCGAAAGCGATGTCGTCATGGGCGCGGATGACCGCCCCCGCGCCCTGCGGGCCGCCGATCTTGTGGGCCGAAAGCGTCAGGATATCGACGCCAAGTTCTACGATATCGACGGGGATGCGCCCCGCCGCCTGGACTGCATCGGTGTGGACGATCGCGCCGGCCTCATGGGCGATCCGCGCGACCTCGGCCACCGGCTGGATGACGCCGGTCTCGTTGTTTGCGAGCATCACCGAGACGAGCGGGCGGAGTTCGGCCGCCGCCAGATCCTCGAGCGTCCTGCGGAGCGAATCGAGGCGGAGCACGCCGTTCGCGTCGACCGGCACCTGGCGCACCAATTCGGGCGGGAAACGCCCGCCGCCGAGTACCGAGGGGTGTTCGATGGCAGACGTCACCAGCACGTCGGCCCCGTGCGGGCGGCCGGAATGACGCCAGTCGGCGGTGAGGACCGTGTTGTTGGCCTCGGTCCCGCCGGCCGTGAAGGTCACGCGCTTAGCCACGCCGCCGACGAGACGGGCCACCGCGCCCCGTGCCATCTCGATCCGCTGCCTGGCGGCGCGTCCCTCGGCATGCACCGACGAGGCGTTGCCGACCTCCTCGAGGGCGGCGTGCATCGCAGCACGCGCCTCGGGCCGAAGCGGCGCCGTGGCGTTGTAGTCGAGGTAGATGCGTTGCTGTTCCATGGATCCCGGGAGGCGCAGCACTTGGGCCGGCCGCCACCATACCCGAGACGGAGGCGGATTGGACCATCACGGCCCTGCACGGAAGGGTGCCGCGCCGGGCCGGGCCGCTACTCTGCCGCAGCGCGCATCCCCCGCGATGCCGCCCCGAGGGATCCGGCCAGAATGGCTTCGATTTCCTCCGCCGGCCGCGGCTTCGAGAAGAGGAAGCCCTGCGCCTCGACACAACCGTCGCGTTCCAGGAAGCGGGCCTGCGCAGCGGTCTCGACACCTTCGGCAGTCGTCACCAGGCCCAGGCTCCGCGCCATGGCGATCACCGCCGCGGCGACCGTCCGGGACTGGTCGTTGCTCTCCAAATCCTGGACGAAGGACCCGTCCACCTTGATCTTGTCGGGGCGGAAGGCCCGGACGGATCGAAGCGACGAATACCCTGTACCGAAGTCGTCGAGCGCAATCGCGATGCCCATGTCGCGGAGGACGTTCAGCGTCCGCGCCGTGGCGGCACTCTCGGCGAGAAGCACAGATTCGGTGATCTCGATCTGCAGCCGGCGCGCCGGCAGCCCGGTTCGCGCCAGGGAGGCCCGGATCTCCTCGCAGAAACCGGGATCGCGAAGCTGGATCGCCGACAGGTTCACCGCGACGTAGATGTCGTCCGGCCATCGCGCCGCCGCGCGACAGGCCTCCTCCAGCACCCAGGCGCCGATCGGTGCGATCAGTCCCAGCTCCTCGGCGAGGCTGATGAATTCGGCGGGCAGCCGGAGGCCGGCGGTGGGCTGCCGCCACCGGACCAGGGCCTCGCAGCCGCGCGGGACGCCCGTCGCAAGGTCGACGATCGGCTGGAAGACGACGTAGAATTCGCCCCGATCAAGGGCCTTGCGGAGGTCGCCCTCGAGATCGCGGCGGCGACGGGCCGCGGCCGCCATGTCGGGCGTGAAGAAGCAGAAGCGCCGGCCGCCCTCGGCCTTGGCCCGGTAGAGGGCAAGGTCGGAATTCTTCATCAGTTCGCTCAGGTCGTCGTCTCCGGGCTCACGGAAGGCGATGCCGGCGCTGGCGGACAGCATCGCACTCTGGCCTTCGACATTGAACGGGGCCTCGAAGGACGCGATCAGGCGGCCGGCGAGCGCGGCCATCTCCTCCGCATCGACGCCGCTGCGGATCAGCGCGAACTCGTCGCCGCCCAAACGCGCCACCAGCCCGCATTCCTCCACCAGGGCAGCGAGGCGCTGACCCACGCCGGAAAGCACCTGATCTCCCGTCCAGTGGCCGAACGTGTCATTGATCTCCTTGAAGCCGTCGAGATCGACATAGACCACCGCGAGGCTTTCGCCGGGCGGAGATCCGGCGAGCAGCTGGCGGGCGCCCTCGAAGAAGGCGGTCCGGTTGGGAAGGTGCGTCAGGGGGTCGCGATAGGCAAGGCGATGGACCTGGGCACTGGCGCGCTCATGCTCGATGGCGATCGCACAGAGCGGGACGCAGGCATCGACGATATCCCTCTCGACATTCCGTGTCCCGCTTCGGTCGCGATAGTAGAATGCGAACACGCCGAGCGTGCTCCCGTCGCGGGCGAGGATCGGGCTCGACCAGCAACTCGTGAACTGGAGTTCCTCGAGGAAGTCGCGCGCCACCTCCCAGCGCGGGTCGGTGGCGATGTCGAGGACGTCCACTTCGACGCCGAGATAGGCAGCGGCGCCGCACGAACCGGCCGCCGGCCCGATCGGATGGCCTTCGAGCGCTCGGGAAAAACGCTCCGGCAACGATGGGCCCGCAAGGGGGTGCAGCCTGCCGTCCTCGACGGCAAGCACGGAACATGCGACGGCCGGCAGCAGCGCCTCGACCCGGCCGCACAGAATGTCCATTGCTTCCGGAAGCGAT
>JAEZEN010000232.1 GCA_023433185.1 Pseudomonadota bacterium
GGCCGCGAGGCCGGGCGGGCGATCGGCAGGGCGTCGGTGTCCTCGGCGAGCGCGGCGAGTATGCCGATCAGCGTCACCAGCCGCTCCGCCGGCGGTAGCCCGGGGATCGCAGCGATCCGCGGCCGCACCGCTGCCACTGCCGCCGAGGAGAATGCGACCCCGCGGCCGGCCCGCCCGAGCAGGGCCGCGACGCCGCGCATCTCGGCGAGTGGGGTGGTGAGGCCGTCGGCCCAGGCCTCGGTGAACCACATCACGAGGGCAATGTGCGGGTGTGCGCCGTCGATCCGCTCCGCCGAGCACCAGGTGTGCGGCAGGTTGGGGCCGAGCAGCACGAGGTCGCCGTCGTCATAGGGGGCGACCGAGTCGCCGATGTAGCGCTGGCCGCGGCTGTTGAGCGTGAGGGTCAGTTCGAATTCCGGATGGTAGTGCCATTCGAACGGGATGCCGTCCCCGAGCCGCCGGTCGAGCAGCGCCCAGGACGCGCCCTCCGGGACCGTCACTTTCTCGAACTGCGGGCGCATGGCATCTGACGCTCGACCGGCCTTGGGGTGGACACGGACGCCATTCCAGTACCAGAATTCGCCGTCCGCCGACAACACGCGGCGCGAAGCCGCGCTACAACCGGAGAAACCACACCGGGAGGAACGACACCATGATGCACGAGGGAAACGCGGCGGAGAATCCCTTCGACGTCCGCGACCGGATCGTCGCCTTCAAGAAATCGCTCGCGCCGCGCCGCGCCGCGCTCGATTCGGCTTTCTCCGAGGTTGCCGACTTCATCCGCCGCGAGGCCGATCGCATCCAGGCCGACAATGCCGCCGGCCGCCCGGTGATCCCCGAGATCGCCTATGCCGACATCCGCGACGGCAAGGTTGCCGATGGCGTCAGGGCGGCGATCCGCCGGACCGGCTGCGCGGTGGTCCGCGGCGTCTACCCGGAATCCCAGGCTCGCGACTGGTTTGCCGAGCTCGGCGCCTATATCGACGACAACCGCTACGAGGAGAAGGAGATCGAGAAGCGCAGCCTCGACAAGTACTTCTCCGCGCTCAAGGCGGGCCGGCCGCAGATCTTCAATCTCTACTGGTCGAAGCCCCAGGTGAACGCCCGCCAGGGCGAGAGTCTCGCCGCGACCCGCGCCTTTCTCGACCGGCTGTGGAAGTACGAGGGCGCCTTCGACCCCGACCTTCAGTGCACCTATGCCGACCGCGTCCGTCGCCGCCAGCCGGGCGATACGACCCTCGGCCTGTCGCCGCACATGGATGCCGGCACCGTCGAGCGCTGGATCGACCCCGGCTACCAGCGCGTCTATGGCCGCGTCTTCGAGGGCGACTGGCGCGGCTACGATCCGTTCGACGGCACGCACCGGCTCGAAACCGAGGAGATCCCGTCGCCGGCCGTCTGCCACATGTTCCGCACCTACCAGGGCTGGACGGCGCTAACCCGGCAGGGGCCGAAGGACGGGACGCTGCAACTCATCCCGATCGCCGAGGGTATCTCCTACGTTCTCTTGCGGGCACTCCAGTCCGACGTGCCGGAGGACGAGCTCTGCGGCGCCGCACCGGGCCGCGCGCTCGGCGTCAGCGCGGAGTGGCATGCCGATCTCCTCGCCGCCCAGATCCCGATCCCCGAGGTGATGCCGGGCGACACGGTGTGGTGGCACACCGACATCTGCCACGCCGTCGCCGACGAGCATGCCGGCAAGGACTATGCGAGCGTGATCTATATCGGCTCGGCGCCGGACTGCGCCAAGAACCGCGCCTACCTGCCGCGCCAGAAGGAAGCGTTCCTCGCCGGCCGCTCGGCGCCGGACTTCGCGCCGATGGACTTCGAGGTCGACTTCAAGGGCCGGGCGACGCCCGACGACCTCACTCCGCTAGGACGCAGGCAGATGGCCTTCTGAGAGCGCGGGCGGCGCGCCCGCGAGGCAGGCGCGCCGGGCCCTGATGGTCTCTTCCCAATCGTGCGTTTGTCGGGCCTCATGCGCGACGGCACAATCCGGAGAGGGAGGAACACCATGGTCAAGGGACGGAGCGACGCGCGCGAGGGCGGCAAGATCAGGTATGGCATGGTCGGCGGCGGGCAGGGCGCCTTCATCGGCGCGGTGCACCGGCTGGCGGCGCGGATGGACGACCAGTACGAACTCGTTGCCGGGGCCCTGTCGTCCGACGCCAGGCGCGCGCTCGCCTCGGCGAAGGAACTCGGCCTCGACCCCGACCGCTCCTACCGCTCCTACGAGGAGATGGCGGCGAAGGAATCGAAGCGCCCCGACGGCATCGAGGCGGTGTCGATCGTCACGCCCAACCACATGCATCATCCGGTGGCGAAGGCGTTCCTCAAGGCCGGGATCAACGTCATCTGCGACAAGCCGATGACCCTCACCGTCAAGGAGGCGAAGGACCTCGTCGCGCTGACCAGGAAGACCGGCCTGCTCTTCGCCCTGACGCACAACTACACCGCCTACCCGATGCTCCGGCAGGCGCGGGCGATGGTGCGGGACGGCCTCCTCGGCGACCTGCGGGTGGTCCAGGCGGAGTATGCCCAGGACTGGCTGACCAACCCGATCGAGAAGGACGGCCAGAAGCAGGCCGCGTGGCGGACCGACCCCAAGAAGTCGGGCGCCGGCGGTACGATCGGCGACATCGGCACCCATGCCTACAACGCCGCGTGCTTCGTCACGGGCCTGAAGCTCGACTCGCTCTGTGCCGATCTCTCGACGATGGTGAAGGGCCGCCGGCTCGACGACAATGACAGCATCCTGCTGCGCTGGAAGGGCGGCGCGAGGGGCATGCTCTGGGCCAGCCAGATCGCGGTGGGCCGCGAGAACGGCCTGATGCTCCGGGTCTACGGCTCGAAGGGCGGGCTCGAGTGGAGGCAGGAGGACCCGAACTACCTCTGGTTCTCGGCCTATGGCGAGCCCAAGCGCCTCATCACCCGCGCCGGCTTCGGTGTGGGACCGGCATCCGGCCGCCTGACCCGCGTGCCGGCCGGCCTCCCCGAGGGGTATCTGGAGGGCTTCGCCTCGCTCTACACCGAGATCGCCCGGGCGTTGCGGGCGCGCAGGACGGGCCAGCCGGTCGATCCCGAGGTCCACTTCCCGACGGTCGAGGACGGGCTCCTCGGCATGGAGTTCATCGAGGCGGCGGTTACGTCGTCGAAGAAGGGCGCCGTCTGGGTCAAGGTCTGAGGGTCGCCGGGCGATCGCCCGTCACTTTCGCCGCGGCACGGGCCGGGCGCCGAAGCGTTGCCCGGCGACCACGCCGAACAGCCGGGCGATGGCATGCCTGATGGCGGCGGACCGTGACGCGAGGATCCTCACCGCATAGCCGGCATCGTTTGGCAGCGCCGTCGCGCCGCCGACCGATTCCGGTGCCTCGACCGCCGCCGCAATGGTGGAGGCCGAGGGCAGGTCGGACGCGGCGCCGAGGACCAGAGCCGTGCCGGCCGTGGTCCACCGCCCGGCCCCTCCGCGGATCGCCTGCGCGAAGTCCGGACCGTCGACGGACATGCGGTCGGAGACCATAAGGCGGCCGGATTCGTCCGTGACCAGGACTTCGGACCGATAGCGCTCGAAGGGCCGGCCGTCGCCGGCAAGGCGGTGGGCGGCGATGGTGTCGGCGAGCAGGGCGACGGCACCGGGTGCCATGCGAAGCCGAACCGACGTAGTGAGGCGGGCGCCGGGAAACAGGACGAGCGGGTCCGGGGTATGGGCGAGGAAGGCGCCCGCTTCGAGGGACAGCGCCAGGTCCTGAACGGTGTCCCGGCCCCGGGCATCGTGGACGATGGTGGCGGCCTGGCTCGTGACATGGGCCGCGGCATCCCGCTCGACGCTGATCGCGGCGGCCAGCCGCTCGCCGCCATAGAGCCCGCCCGAGGAGGATTGCAGGTAGACGGTGGTCAGCTGCGGGATCGCCGCGTCGAGGTCGAAGCTCCGCGTCACGTGGAACGGATACGCCGCATATTGGCGTCCGATGCGGGTGCGCGAGCCGTGCCGCAGGAAGGCGAGGTCGAGGCGACCGCCGCGGTGCAGGGCGCGTGCATCGCCCGGCGTGCGCGCGAGCGGCGCGTTCATCGAAACAGGACGTCGCGGAAGATGAGGTCGGCAACGGCCGCGATTCCGCTCCCCGTCCGGCAGTTGGTCACGACGAGCGGCTTGCCGCCCCGGATGCCACCCGCCTCGGCGAGCATGTGATCGAGGTCGACGCCGACATGGGGGGCGAGGTCCGGCTTGTTGATCACCAGGATGTCGCACTTGAGCACGCCCGGTCCCCGCTTCCTGGGAATGTCGTCGCCGCCTGCAACGTCGATGACGAACAGCCAGTAGTCGACGAGGTCGAGCGAGAAGGTCGAGGCGAGGTTGTCGCCGCCCGACTCGATCAGGATCAGTTCGGCATCGGCAAAGGCGGCCTCGAGATCGTCGGCCGCGGCGATGTTGAGGGTGGGGTCCTCGCGGATCACGGTGTGCGGGCAGGCGCCGGCCTCCACCGCGGTGACCCGCGCCGGGTCGATCAGGCCCGAACGGCGGAGGCGCTCCGCATCCTCCTTGGTCACGAGGTCGTTGGTGACGACGACCAGCGAGACGCCACGACGCCCGAACTCCGGGATGAGCCGCTCGATCAGGGCGGTCTTGCCCGAGCCGACGGGGCCGCCGATGCCCACCCGGGCGGCGCTCGCCCGGCGTCGGGATGTCGGTGCGGCCATGGCGTGGGTGTCGAGAGCCATCGTCCTACCTCAGCATGTAGCGCTGCGCGAGCGGCAGCTCGTGCGCCGGTTCGCAGGTGGCTAGAACGCCATCGACGAACACGTCGAAGGTCTGCGGGTCGACGCGGATGTCGGGGCACGCGTCGTTGCGGTGCATGTCGCCCTTGCGGAGCCGCCGCGTGCCGGTGGCGGGCAGCAGGGTCTTGCGGAGGTCGAGGGCGCTGCCGATCCCGGCGGCGATGGCGCGCGGATTCACGAAGCACGCGCTGAGCGCCTGCTTCGCCCGCCCGAAGGCGCCCCATTGCGGCCGCATCACGAGCGGCTCGCAGGTCATCAGCGAGGCCGCGCTGTCGCCCATGGCGCCCCAGGCGATGAAGCCGCCCTTGACCACCAGTTCCGGCTTGATGCCGAAGAAGGCCGGCCGCCACACCACGATGTCCGCGAGCTTGCCGTCCTCGAGCGAGCCGATATGGTCGGCGATGCCGAAGGTGCGGGCGGCGTTGATCGTGTACTTGGCGATGTAGCGCTTGATCCGCTCGTTGTCGCCGAACGGCGTCGCCTCCTCGGGCAGGCGGCCGCGCTGCTTCTTCATCTTGTCGGCGAGCTGCCAGGTCCGGCAGATCACCTCGTTGATCCGGCCCATGCCCTGGCTGTCGGAGCCGAGCATCGAGATGGCGCCGAGGTCGTGGAGGATGTCCTCGGCGGCGATGGTCTGGGGGCGAATCCGGCTCTCGGCGAACGCCACGTCCTCGGGGATCGCGGGGTTGAGATGGTGGCACACCATCGTCATGTCGAGGTGCTCGTCGAAGGTGTTGACCGTGTAGGGGTTGGTCGGGTTGGTCGACGAGGGGAGGCAGTTGGCGATGCCGGCGACGCGTATGATGTCGGGCGCGTGGCCGCCGCCGGCGCCCTCGGTGTGATACATGTGGATGGTGCGTTCGCCGATGGCCGCGAGCGTGTCCTCGAGGAATCCCGACTCGTTCAGCGTGTCGGTGTGGATCTGGACCTGGAAGTCGAGCTCGTCGGCGACGCTGAGGCAGGTGTCGATCGCCGCCGGCATCGAGCCCCAGTCCTCGTGGAGCTTGAGGCCGAGGCAGCCGGCGTCGATCTGCTCGACGAGCGAGGCGGGCCGGTGCGAGTTGCCGCGCCCGAGGAAGCCGAAGTTGATCGGCCACGCCTCGGCCGCCTGCAGCATCTTGCCGACGTTGAAGGCGCCGCCGCAGTCGATCCCGACGGTGATCGGGCCGAGCGAGCCGCCGATCATGGTGGTGATCCCGGAGGCGAGGGCGTGCTCGCAGAGCTGGGCGCTGTCGAAATGGACGTGGACGTCGATGGCACCGGCGGTGGCGATCAGCCCCTCGCAGTCCCGCACCGTCGTCGCCGCGGAGACGATGAGGCGCGGATCGACGCCGTCCATGATCGCGGGGTTGCCGGCCTTGCCGAAGCCGACGATGCGCCCGTCCCGGACGCCGAGGTCGCCCTTCACGATGCCGAGCACGGCATCGATGACGACGACGTTGCAGAGGAGCAGATCGAGCGCGCCCTCGGCACTGGTGACGCCGGCCGCCATGCCGGCACCGTCGCGCAGCGTCTTGCCGCCGCCGTGCAGGCACTCGTCGCCATAGACGGCATGGTCGTGCTCGACTACGGCGACGAGGCCGGTATCGCCCAGGCGGAGGCCGTCGCCGGTGGTCGGTCCATACATCGCCGCATAGTCGCGACGGGAAAGGGTGGCCATGGCTGTGCTCTCCTCAGGCGCCGCGGAAGCCGCGGGCGCGGGCGGCGGCGACCGCCGCATCCCTGACGGCGGGATCGTCGGCCTGGCCGTCGGCCAGCCCGTTGAGACCGGACAGTTCGCGGCGGCCGCCGATGGCGACGAGGGTGACGTCCTTCGCCTGTCCCGGCTCGAAGCGGACGGCGGTGCCGGCGGGGATGTCGAGCCGGAAGCCGAAGGCGGCGGCGCGGTCGAACTCGAGCGCGCGGTTCACCTCGAAGAAGTGGAAATGGCTGCCGATCTGTACCGGGCGATCGCCGGTATTGACGACCGGGAGGGTCGTCTTGGCCTTGCCGGCATTCAGCTCGATCACCCCCTCGCCGGCGATGATGGCGCCGGGTTCGGCGGGCTCCCCCGCTCCGGCGTCGCCGCCCCGGATGGGGTCGTGTACCGTGACCAGCTTCGTGCCGTCGGGGAACGTCGCCTCGACCTGGAGCATCGGCACCATCGCTGGCACGCCGGGCATAACGTCGTCGGCGGTGAGGATCGTCGACCCGAACGCCATCATCTCGGCGACCGAGCGGCCATCGCGTGCCCCTTCGAGAATCTCGTCGGCGATCAGGGCGACCGCCTCCGGGTGATTGAGCCGCAGGCCTCTCGCGCGGCGCTTCCGGGCGAGTTCCGCCGCGGTGAAGATGGTCAGTCGTTCCAGTTCGGTCGGGGTGAGGAGCATCGCTCGGCCTTTGATCGTTCCGCGGTCAGTTGGCGAACAGGCGCTGGCCGCTCTCGCCGTGGCGCATGACGGCGATCTCGGCGAGCGGCACGAAGCTTGAGAGGGCTTGGCCTTCGGTGACCGTGGCGGCAGCCACGTCCTCGACCGTGGCAAGGAGGCGCGTCGTCATTGCCTGTGCGTCCAGTGCGCCGATGGCCCCGAGGCGGATGGCGGCGGCCATCAGCGCGGAGACGAGGCCGTAGCCCCCCACGGCCACGGCCTCCTCCTCGGCGAGGCCGAGCGCCCGCCAGAGGCAGCCCTGGACGACGGCGACGT
>JAEZEN010000518.1 GCA_023433185.1 Pseudomonadota bacterium
GTTGAGGACGTGGAACAGCGCCGCGGTGAAGGCGAGCGCGGCGGCGCTTGTCATGCCGTTGGCCCGGAATGCGAGTGCGAGGCCCAGGCCGACGAAGATCAGGCCGATGTTCTCGATGGTCGAATAGGCCAGCACCCGCTTCATGTCGTCCTGGATGAGGGCATGGAGGATGCCGAGCACGGCGGTGACGGCGCCGAGCACGAGCACGACCGTCGCCCACCACCACTCCCCGGGACCGGCGAGATCGAAGACGATGCGGATGAAGGCGTAGACCGCGACCTTGGTCATCACCCCGCTCATCAGCGCCGAGACATGGCTCGGCGCGGCGGGATGGGCGAGCGGCAGCCAGGCATGGAGCGGCATGAGGCCGGCCTTCGATCCGGCGCCGAGAAGCGCGAGCCCGAAGACGACCGCCGCCGTCAGCGGTGACGGCTGGGCGAGGCGGAGGTCGGCGAAGGCGACCCCGCCGGCCGAACCGGCGAGCAGGCCGAAGGCGAGGAGAAGCGCCATCGTGCCGGCGCTCGCCATGACGATATAGACGAAGCCCGCGCGGCGGTTGTCCGCCTCGCCGTGATGCGCGACGACCAACGCCCACGAGGCGAGCGACATCGCCTCCCAGGAGAAGAGGAACGTGTACGCGTCGCCGGCGACGAGGACGAGGTTCATGCCGGCGAGGAAGGCCGGGTAGAACGGCAGGACACGCTGCGGCTCGGCCTCGTGCCGGCCGTAGCCGATGGCGTAGAGGCTCGCCGCCAGCCCGCCGAGATTGACGACCGCCAGGAAGAAGGCGGAGAGCGCGTCGAGCACGAAATGCGCACCGACCCACGGAATGCCGAGCGGCAGGACGAGCGTGTCCCCCGCCGTCGGGCCGCCGAGGAGCCGCAGGATGGCGACGGCGAGCAGACCGCCGGAGATCGCCGCCGCGACCCCGTAGACCAGCGGCGTCGCGAACGGCCGGCGCGCGATCGGAACGGCCAGGAGGGTCGTCACCAGGAGCGCCGCGATCCCGCAAAGGACGAGGGCGGTCGGCATGGGTCTATCCCGGCGATCCCTTGAGGCGGATGCCACGGCCGCCGGCCGGCGAGGCCGCGCCCTCGCCGATCAATTCGACACCGAGCGCATCGAGCGCGGCGATCAGCTTGGTGAGGGAATCGACGTTGCCGCGGATGACGCCGTCGCTTGCCTCCATGCGCTGGATGGTCGGCGTCGACAAGCCGGCATGGTCGGCCAGCGTCTTCTGGTCGATCGCGAGCAGGGCGCGCGCCGCGCGGAGCTGGCCGGATGTGATCACGCCTGAAACCGCATAAGTGTCACTTGAACGATGTGAAATGATGCTTCACATATCATAAGGCCGTTTTCAAGCGGCAATTCTTGCGGTTGAGTCTGGACGCACGTCCGATGCGCGCTCGCGTCCCCGGATGGTCCGGGAACGCGGACGTCCGCGTTGTGGGGATGTGGAAAGGGCCGCGCGCGGCGCGGAAATCGCAGCTACTCCGGCAGCACCTTGAAGTCGGCACCTTCCGGCACGGTCTGGCCGCCGTCGACCACGATGGTCGTGCCGGTGATGTAGGCGGCGTCGTCGGAGGCGAGGAAGAGGAAGGCGTTGGCGACGTCGCGCGGCGTGCCGAGGCGGCCGAGCGGGATCATGTCGGCCATCGACTTGATGAACTCGGCGCTGCGATGCTCCTTCACGCCCTCGGTGACGATGTTGCCCGGCTCGACGCCGTTGACGGTGACGTTCCACGGCGCGAATTCCACCGAGGCCGCCTTGATGAAGCCGTTGATGCCGCCCTTCGACGCCGAGTAGTGGCCATGGCCGGGGCTCGACACCTTCGGCCCGGTGATCGACGAGGTGAAGATCATCCGCCCCGAGCCCTGCGCCTTCATCGGCTTGAGCGCAGCCTGCGCCAGCAGGAACGTGCCCTTGAGGTTGACCCCCAGGACCTTGTCCCACTCGTCGGCCGGCGTATTCTCGATCATCCGCCAGGGGTAGATGCCGGCGTTCTGGACGGCGATGTCGAGCCGGCCATGCTTGGCGAGCGCCTCGGTGACGATCCAGGCGGCATGTTCGGGCCGGGTGATGTCGGTCGTGACGAAGCTCGCACCGAGCCGGGCCGCGGTCGCCCGCCCGGCATCGACCTCGGTATCGCCGATCACCACCTTCGCGCCCTCCTCGACGAAGCGCTCGGCGATGCCGGCACCGATGCCGCGCGCCGCGCCGACGATGACGGCGACCTTTCCTTCCAGACGTCCGGCCAAGTTGGTCTTCTCCCTAGAGGTACTTCTTGCGGATTGTCGTCTTGAGCGTATCGAGCAGGACGGCGGCGAGCACAAGCCCGCCCTGGATCATCTGTGTGTAGTGCGGCGGCATCCCCATCACGTTGATCGCCGTCTGGATCGAGGAGAGGAGCAGCACGCCGGCGAAGACTCCGGAGAGGCGGCCATAGCCGCCCTTGAGGCTGACGCCGCCGATGACCACCGCGGCGAACGCCTGGAACAGCATCCCGATGCCGAGATTGGCGGTGGCGCCGGCGGTCCGCGAGGCAAGCAGCCAGCCGGACAGGCCGGCCAGCGCGCCGGACAGGATGAAGGCGACCAGCACCACGCCGCCGACCTTGATACCGGCACGGAACGCCGCCGTCGGGTTGCCGCCGATCAGGAAGAGGTGGCGGCCGAACGGCGTACGGGTGAGGATCAGGCTGAAAGCCAGGTAGGTGGCGAGCAGCGCCCAGGCGAGCAGCGGGATGCCGAGGAAGCGCTCGATCGCCATGACCCGCATGGCGTCGGGCAGGCCGTAGACCGAGCGCCCGCCGGACAGCGCCACCACCATGCCGCGAACGGCGATGTAGGTGGCGAGCGTGACGATGAAGGCGTTGATGCCGAAGCGGACGACCAGCGTGCCGTTGAGCATGCCGATGGCGGCGCCGACGGCGAGCGCCATGGCGAGCGAGACGGGGAAGGACAGCCAGGCCGGCTCGAGGGCGAGCGCCCCGCCGGCACCGCCGGTGCCGAAGGTCAGCGCCACCACCATCGCGGCGAGCGCCATGACCGATTCGATCGACAAGTCCATGTGGCCGGCGATCAGGGTCAGCGACAGGCCGACCGCGATGATGCCGACGAAGGTCGACTGCTCGAGGATGTTGAGGAAGATACCGACCTGCAGGAAGTTCGGGATCGTCAGCGAGAAGACCACGGCGACCGCGATCAGGATGAACCAGACGAGGTTGTCGAGCACGAACT
>JAEZEN010000530.1 GCA_023433185.1 Pseudomonadota bacterium
GAGGGCGGCTTCTTCCGCCTGACCTATGGAGGGCGGACGGTCCACTGCCGGGAGAGCCTGTCGGAGTTCACCTCTGGCGTCGCCATGTCGATCTGCGACGACAAGGCCGTGACCCGGCGCATCGTCAGCGCGGCCGGTGTCGTCGTCCCGGAGCAGATCGACGCCGAGTCGGGCGACCTCGCCGCCTTTCTCGCGAAGCACGGCGCGGTGGTCGTCAAGCCGGCGCGGGGCGAACAGGGTCGTGGCGTTGCCGTCGGGCTCGAGACGATGGAGGCGGTCGAGGCGGCGATCACCGAGGCGCGCACGCTGTCCGATCGCGTGCTGGTCGAGCAATGCGTGAGCGGCGACGACCTCCGCCTGGTCGTCATCGACAAGCGCGTCGTCGCCGCGGCCGTGCGCCGGCCGGCCCAGGTGACCGGCGACGGCCGGTCGACGATCCGCACGCTGATCGAGCGCCAGAGCCGGCGCCGGGCCCGCGCCACCGGCGGCGAGTCGCGGATTCCGCTCGATCGCGAGACCGAGCGCTGCGTGGCCGCTGCCGGCTACGGCATGGACGCGGTGCTCGACGAGGGACAGATCCTCGCGGTCCGCAAGACCGCCAATCTCCACACCGGCGGCACCATCCACGACGTGACCGGCGAAGTGCATGGACAACTGGTTCAGGCGGCCGTGACGGCAGCCCGGGCCATCGACATCCCGGTGGTCGGCATAGACCTCATGGTCCGGTCGCCGCGCGCGCCGGACTACGCCTTCATCGAGGCCAACGAACGGCCGGGCCTCGCCAATCACGACCCGCAGCCGACCGCGGAACGTTTCGTGGATTTCCTTTTTCCCCTATCGGTTCCGACGGCGGTGCGAACCGCGCTTGCGTGAGGCAGGACGACCATGCCGCGGCTCAACATCGATTCCGGGTACATCTCCAGGCGCCTGTCGCAGCTTCTCGAAATCCCGAGCCCGACCGGCTACACGGATACGATCGTGCGCGAATGCTGTCAGGAACTGCAGCGCCTGGGCGTCCGTTTCGAGGTGACGCGGCGGGGCGGGATCCGCGCCTTCATCCCGGGCAGAACCGACCGGCCGGCGCGCGCCATCGTCTCGCATCTCGACACGCTCGGGGCCCAGGTCAAGCTGCTCAAGGACAACGGCCGGCTGGAACTGGTGCCGATCGGTCACTGGTCGGCGCGCTTCGCCGAAGGCGCCCGCGCCACGATCTTCTCCGAGCGCGGCGCCTTCCGCGGCACCATCCTGCCGATCAAGGCGTCCGGCCACACCTTCAACGACGAGATCGATTCCCTGCCGGTCGGGTGGCCCTATGTCGAGCTGCGCATCGATGCCGTCGCGCGGTCGGCGGCGGATGTCCGGCGTCTTGGCATCGACGTCGGCGACATCGTGGCGATCGATCCGGCGCCGGAGTTCCTGGAGAATGGCTTCATCGTCTCGCGACACCTCGACAACAAGGCCGGTGCGGCGGTGATGTTCGCCGCCATGGACGCGATCCTGAAGGGGAAGGCCGAACTCACGGTCGATACCTTCTTCGTCTTCACCATCGCCGAGGAGGTCGGCAACGGCGCCGCGTCGATCCTCACCCCCGATGTCGCCTCGATGATCACGGTCGACAACGGCACGACCGCGCCCGGGCAGAACTCGGACGAGTTCGGCGTCACCATCTGCATGGCCGACGAGACCGGTCCTTTCGACTACCACCTGACCAAGGCCCTGGTGCAGCTCTGCCGCGAGAACGAGATCCGCTTCCAGAAGGACATCTTCCGCTACTATCGATCGGACTCGGCCTCGGCCATCGTTGCCGGCGCCGACATCCGCACGGCGCTGATCACCTTCGGCGTGGACGCCTCGCACGGCTACGAGCGCATCCATCTCCATGCGCTGCGCTCGCTCGCCGAACTGATCACGGCCTATGTCACCAGCCCGGTCGCGATCCGGCGCGATGCCGACGAGTTCTCTCAGAGCCTGCGGGACTTTCCGCGCCAGCCGATGGCCGAAGCGGAAGCCCAGATCAACGAGGTCGAGGAGCCGCCGCCCGAACCCGAGCCGGCGGCGGAGGCGCCCCGGAGAAATGCCCGACGCAAGCGGGCCGCCCGTGCCCCGGGCTGAGCGCACCCGGGGTCTTGCCCGCGGGGTTCGACCGCCTCTCTAGGCGGCGCGGGCCAGCGCCACGGCGTCCGGTCCCGCCGGGAAGCGGAGCTGGCCGGAGAGGTCGTGGGCTGCCTGCCAGACGGCCTCGGCCACATCGCTTTCCCGTGTCACCATGGCCGGGCTGGCGAACTCGGCGAAGATGGGACCCGCGAATCCGGCATAGGCGGGCGGGATCAGGTCTTCGACGCGTAGTTCGGTGTTCTGCGCGAAACGTGTCGTCGGGGCATGGCCAGGCTCGACCAGCTTGACGCGGATGTCGAAGTGGCCGAGCTCATGGGCGAGCGATCCCGTGAAGCCTTCGATGGCCTGCTTGCTCGCGGTATAGGCGGCGGCGAGCGGCATCGGCGCAAGCGTCACGCTCGACGTCACGTTGACGATCACGCCCGATCGCCGCGTCCGGAACTGCGGGATCACGGCCTGCGTCATGGCCATGACGCCGAAGGTGTTCGTCTCGAACACGCGGCGCACATGCGCCATGGGTGTCGCTTCGAACGCGCCGACCACGCCGATCCCAGCATTGTTGACCAGCACGTCGATCGGTCCGGCCGCGTCGATGGCGCGGTCCATGCTCTCGCTCGAGGTCACGTCGAGCGGCAGCACACGCAGCCGCTCGGAGCGCGGCAGCCCATGCTCCCGCGGGACGCGCATCGTGGCAATGACGTTCCACCCCCCGGCGTGGAAGTGCCGCGCGGTTTCAAGGCCGTAGCCTGACGAGCAGCCGGTGATGAGGACGGTCTTCATGGGTCGGACTTCCCTGTTGCGATTGACAGCGGAAGGGTAGGCTCCGTAGCCTGGACTATCATCGATCAATAGTCCGAAATGTATTGGCGAAAGTCCGAATGAACGATCCACTCGCCGAGATCATCGGTCTCCTTCGGCCGCGCACCGTGTTCTCGAAGGGAATCAGCGGTGCCGGTCGCTGGGCGGTGAGCTATCCGGAGTTCGGCCATCCGGGCTTCTGCGCCGTGATCGAGGGGACGTGCCGGCTGGTCGTGTCGGGTGCAGACCCCGTCACCCTCGGGCAGGGCGACTTCGTGCTCCTGCCGGCCACGCCGGCTTCACCCTGTCAAGTCTTGAGCCGGCACGGCCGACCCGCATCGACCCCGGCGCGGTGGGTACGGGGGACGGGGATGTCCGCCACGGGCGCCGCGACGGCCCTGCGGATGTCCGTCTGCGCGGCGGCTATTTCGTGTTCGACTCGCCCGATGCGGCGCTGCTCGTTTCGCTCCTTCCCACCATGGTTCACATCCACGGCGACGATCGTATGGCGACGCTGGTCCGCCTGTTCGGCGATGAGGCAGGCCGTCAGGAGGCGGGGCGCGACCTCGTGCTTGCGCGTCTCGTCGAGGTGCTCATGGTCGAGGCGCTACGGACGGTTCGGGGGAAGGATGCTCCCGCCGGGCTTCTGCGTGGACTTGGCGATGCCCGGGTCGCCGAGGCGCTGCGCCGGATGCACGGCCAGCCGGAACGATCCTGGACCGTCGGCGAACTCGCCAGGAGCGCCGGCCTCTCCCGTTCCGCCTTCTTCGATCGCTTCACGCGCACGGTCGGGCTGCGGCCGATGGAATACCTTCTGGCATGGCGCATGGCGGTCGCGAAGGATCTGCTGCGCGGGGGGAGGGTCGGGCTGGACGAGGTTGCGCGGCGCGTCGGCTATGCCTCGGCCAGCACCTTCAGCACGGCCTTCAGCCGCCATGTCGGACAGGCGCCGCGGCGGTTTGCGCGCCTTCCGGCCAGCCAGTAGGGGGCCCCGCCGGCTGAAAGCACGGGGAGTTGGGGGCGACGGGGGCGTTCTGCGCTTCGGCTCAGACGTCCGTCAAGAGAAGAGGCAGTCAGAGGAAGAGAGCGACGACGAAGTCCTCGGCGTGCTGATCGGTGCCGGGTTTCACCTTGGCGAAGCGCACCTGGGGGGCGTCGCCGGTGCCGTCCCGGTCGAGGTGTATCCAGCCGCTCGTCGTGTCGTAGAGGATCCGATGGTCGGGCGTCGTCGCCTCGCTGCCGATATGGAACTGGCCGTCCTCCGCCCCGCGCCGCGG
>JAEZEN010000563.1 GCA_023433185.1 Pseudomonadota bacterium
ATACCCAGGTGATGAAGACCGAGGCGCTCAAGCAGGCCCTCGACCTCGGCAAGTACGACGCCGCCTTCGGCGGCGCGCGCCGCGACGAGGAGAAGAGCCGCGCCAAGGAGCGCGTCATCTCGTTCCGCTCGGCGAGCCACGCCTGGGACCCCAAGAACCAGCGGCCGGAACTCTGGTCGCTCTACAACACCCGCGTGAAGCCGGGCGAGTCGATCCGCGTCTTCCCGATCTCGAACTGGACCGAGCTCGACATCTGGCAGTACATCCTCGCCGAGAAGATCGACATCGTGCCGCTCTACTTCGCGGCCGAGCGTCCGGTGGTGACCCGCAGCGGCCAACTGCTGATGGTCGACGACGAGCGCATGCGGCTGCTGCCCGGCGAGACACCGGAGATGCGCATGGTGCGTTTCCGTACGCTCGGCTGCTACCCGCTCACCGCCGCGGTCGAGTCCGACGCCACGTCGCTGTCGGCCATCGTCGGCGAGATGTTCGTCGCCCGCACCAGCGAGCGGCAGGGGCGCCTGATCGACCATGACGAGGTCGGCGCCATGGAAATGAAGAAGCGCGAGGGCTACTTCTGATGGTGCACAGCATGGCGGAGACCGACGCCTTCGCCGCCTTCCTGGCGGACAACGAGGGCAAGGACCTGCTCCGCTTCCTCACCTGCGGCAGCGTCGACGACGGCAAGTCGACCCTGATCGGGCGCCTGCTCTACGATTCGAAGAAGCTCTTCGAGGACCAGCTCGCGACGCTGGAGTCGGAGTCGGCGAAGTTCGGGACGACCGAGGGCGATATCGACTTCGCCCTCCTCGTCGACGGCCTCGTCGCGGAGCGCGAGCAGGGCATCACGATCGACGTCGCCTACCGCTATTTCGCGACCGACCGGCGCCGCTTCATCGTCGCCGATACGCCCGGCCATGAGCAGTACACGCGCAACATGGCGACGGGGGCGTCCAACTCCGACCTCGCCGTGCTGCTGGTCGACGCCCAGCAGGGCATCCTGACCCAGACCCGGCGCCACGCCTATATCGTGTCGCTGCTCGGCATCCGGAACGTCATCCTCGCGGTCAACAAGATCGACCTCATCGGCTTCGACGAGGAGCGCTTCATCGACATCCGCAACGCGTTCGCCGAGTTCGCGTCGCAGTTCAAGTTCGACACGATCGTGACCATTCCGCTGTCGGCGCGGTTCGGCGACAACGTCATCGAGAAGAGCGCCCGGACGCCCTGGTATGGCGGCCCGACCCTCCTCGGCCATCTCGAGACGGTGCGGATCGAGGATGGCAGCGGCCTGTCGCCGTTCCGCTTCCCGGTACAGTGGGTCAACCGCCCGAACGCCGCCTTCCGCGGCTACACCGGCACCGTCGCCTCGGGAGCGATCCGGGCGGGCGACAAGGTGGTCGTCGCCCGGACCGGCCAGTCGGCGTCCGTGGCGCGCATCGTCACCCTTGACGGCGACCGCGCCGATGCCCAGTCGGGGATGAGCATCACGCTCACGCTCGACACCGAGATCGACGCCTCGCGCGGCGACATTCTCGCGGCGCCGCTCCATCGCCCGGAGGTCTCGGACCAGATCGCGGCCCACGTCATCTGGATGAGCGAGGAGCCGCTCCTGCCCGGCCGGCCCTATCTTCTCAAGTCGGCAACGCGCACGGTCGGTGCCGCGGTCAGCGATCTCAAGCACCAGGTCGACATCGAATCGTTCAAGCCGCTCGCCGCCAAGACCCTCGGCCTCAACGACATCGGCCTCGTCAACCTGTCGCTTTCCGAGCCGATCGCCTTCGACCTCTACGACGACAACCGGACGACCGGCTCGTTCATCCTCATCGACCGCTTCACCAACGCGACGGTCGCGGCGGGGATGATCCGCTTCGGTCTGCGGCGGGCGACCAACATCCACTGGCAGGCGCTCAACGTCGACCGCGAGGCGCGCTCGCACCTCAAGGGGCAGAAGCCGGTGATCCTGTGGTTCACCGGCCTCTCCGGCGCCGGCAAGTCGACCATCGCCAACCTGGTGGAATCGAAGCTCCACCTGATGGGCCGCCACACCTACATGCTCGACGGCGACAACATCCGCCACGGACTCAACCGCGACCTCGGCTTCACCGACGCCGACCGGGTCGAGAACATCCGGCGCGTCGCGGAGACGGCGAAGCTCTTCGTCGAGGCGGGCATCATCGTGCTGGTGTCGTTCATCTCGCCGTTCCGCTCGGAGCGGCAGATGGCGCGCGACCTCGTCGGCGAGGGCGAGTTCCTGGAGATCTTCGTCGACGCGCCGCTGTCCGTCGTCGAGGAGCGCGATCCCAAGGGCCTCTACAAGAAGGCACGGGCGGGCGAGATCAAGCACTTCACCGGTATCGACTCGCCCTATGAGCCGCCGGTCTCCCCGGATGTCGTGCTCGACACGACCGCCGGGACGGCGGACGAACTCGCCGACCGCATCGTCGAGACCCTGAAGAAGGGCGGCTACCTCGGCAACGGGGTCTAGTAGGCCCGTCGCTGCCGCGGCGGTGTCCGCCGGGGCAGGCCCTTCGAGCGGTCAGAGCGGCAGGTCGCGGTAGCGCGCGACGATGGCGTCGCCGAGCGCCTCGACGGCGAGTGCTCCCTCCACCGTTCGCTGGACCAGCACGGTTCGCCGGTCGGTCTCGTCGCGCCGGCGCGTCACCAGCCGCAGCCGGCCCATGGAATCGAGGGCGCGGGTGATCACCGGCTTGGTCACGCCGAGCTTCTCGGCGAGGCCTTTCACCGTGTGGGGCGGCGGCTCGAGATAGACGGTGAGGAGGACCGCCATCTGTCGGGCCGAAAGCTCCGGCTGACCGTCCCGCACCAGATCGAAGGTCACGTCCCGCCAGAGACGGAGCGCCTGGCTCGGCCTGAACTCGAGCGGCATGGTTCGCTCCCGGCAGGTGTTGCGAAGGCGAGCATCAAAGCCGCCCCCGCGGTCGGGTTCAAGGCCCGTAACGCTCTTCGAGCAGCTCATAGAGGGCCCGGATCGCCTGGGCCTCGCCGCCTTCTGGGCGGCCCGGCATGTCCTTGGGGTTCCAGCCGAAGATGTCGGCATGGAGCCACGACTGCTCCTGCGGCACGAAGCGCGACAGGAACAGCGCCGCGGTGACCGAGCCGGCGAAAGGCGCCGACCCGGCATTGTTGATGTCGGCGATCCGCGAATCGAGCATCGCCATGTAGGGCGCCCAGAGCGGCATGCGCCAGGCCGGGTCGGCGCAGTGCTCGGCGTGGCGGGTGAAGGCGGCGGCGAGCGCCTCGTCGCGGGTGTAGAACGGCACGATCTCCGGGCCGAGCGCGACGCGGGCGGCGCCGGTGAGCGTCGCCAGGTCGACGAGGAGGTCGGGGCTCTCCTCCGCGGCGAGGGCCAGCGCGTCGGCCAGCACCAGCCGCCCCTCGGCGTCGGTGTTGCCGATCTCGACCGTCAGTCCCTTCCGGCTGCGGAAGACGTCGCCGGGGCGAAAGGCGGCGCCCGAGATCGCGTTCTCGACCGCCGGGATCAGCACGCGCAGTCGGATCGGGAGGCCGGCATCCATGATCATGTGGGCGAGGCCGAGGACATTGGCGGCGCCGCCCATGTCCTTCTTCATGAGGCGCATGCCCGACGACGGCTTGATGTCGAGGCCGCCGGTATCGAAGCAGACGCCCTTGCCGACCAGCGTCACCTTCGGCGCGGCGGGGTCTCCCCAGGTCATGTCGACGAGCCGCGGCGCGCGCGCCGGCGTGGCGGCGGCGCCGACCGGGGGGATGAGCGGGAAGCCGTCGGCGAGGGGCGCGCCCGTGGTGATCTCGATCGCCGCGCCATGGCGGGCGGCGAGATCCTCGGCGGCGGTCGCCAGTTCGGCGGGGCCCATCGCGTTGGCCGGCGTGTTGATCAGGTCTCGGGCGAGGTAGACGCCGTCCGCGATGCGGATGATGCGGTCCGTGGCACGACCGGCGACAAGCACCAGCCTGGCGGTCGGGTCGCGTTCGCGATAGCGGGTGAAGCGGTAGGCTCCGAGGGCGAAGGCGAGAACGGCGAGGTCGTCGTCGGGAAAGCCGGAGGCGAGTGCATAGTCGCCGGTGGGCAGGCCCGTGCCGAGCCGCCCCGGGAGCAGCGGCGCCGGCCGGGGGTCGCCGCCGAGGCCGAAGAGGAAGCAGCCGAGGCCGTTCGCGCCGGGCGCACCGAGAAGGGAGCCGGCGGCGGCCTTGAAGCCCGCGCTCCGGACGAAGGCGGCCATTTCGGCGCCGTTCCCGTCAAGGAAGGCGTCGAGCGTCGTTGGCGAAACGGCGTGGACGGGAAGGGCGTCTGGGGCGTCCTCCGCTCCGATCAGGCATTCCGGCATCGGTCCTCCGGGGGGCTCTCGCGGCGCGCGATCATGCCCGCCGGCGGCTGCCGGCACAACGGAGGAATGCAGCGTGGCGGGCCGGGCGGCGCGGCCGCGGAGCGCGGCGTGTCAGCCGTCGCGCTGCGACTCGACGAAGACCTCGCCGGTGAGCGGCTGCTGGGTGGAGGCGCTGTTGAGGGCGGCGTTGATCTTGCCGCCCAGGGTGGCGGCACCGAGCACGATGGCGACGCCGATCAGGGAGGCAATCAGCCCGTATTCGATGGCCGTCGCGCCGGAGCGGTTTGGCCGGGAAAACGGGGTTCTCATGTCCGCGACTCCTGTTCGACGGGGTTCCGGCGGCCGCGCTTCTTGTTTGCGGCTTCGACCCGTTCACAGATACGGACAAATTGCTGAAGGCGAGTTAATGGAGATTGCCTCCAAACAGGCGCAATGATTACTTTCCGTTAATCATAAAGTCTTCTGAATTATTGAAACGACTTGTAATCGTTGGTTTTCAAGGCTGTGGCTCTCCGGGCATTGGCGGTTTCTTTACCATGGCCGGCAAGCATTCATTGACGATGGCGCACGATGGCCGTGCGCTCACTCCGCCGCCGGCGGGGTGACGAGCGCGATGACCAGCGCGTAGAGGCTCTCGTCGGGCGAAGCGAAGCCGCCGCCGCCGAAACCGGCACGGTCGACCGCGTCGAGCGCCTCCGGGTCCTCGCCGGCCATCGCGAGAACCGCTCCGGAGATGATCCCCTTCAGTTCGCCGGGCAGGCTGGCGCGGATCGCGTGCGGACCGAAAGGGATGAGCGACGATCGCCAGACGATCCGGATATCGTCCATCGACAGCGTCTCGTCGGCGACCATGCGCGTGAACGTGCCGAAGCTGTAGCCGGTGGCTTCGCGTCCGGAGAGGCTGGACCAGGCGGCGGCAAGATCGACTTCGTCGTCAAGCAGCGCCGCGACGGCGTCCTCGGGGGAGGCATATTCGGCGACCGAGCCGAAGTACGTGGCGGGGTCGATGCCCTCGGCCGTGAAGGCATGACGCGGCACGATGCTCGCCGACACGGAGTCGCCGGGTCCGATGGCGAGCCGCCTGTCCGCCGCTCCGGCAAGGTCGGCGATCCCGTCGTCGGCGCGTGCGACCAGGACCGAGTGGAAGCCGAGGGCACCGTCAGCGGAGAGCGGCGCGGCGATCGCCTCGACGCAGGCGCACTTGACGACGGCTGTGGCGTAGGCCGTGGCGCTGTAGATGGCGTAATCGATCTCGCCCGCCGCCTGGGCGTCGATCAGGAGGCCGTAGCTGGCGATCGGCACGATCTCGACGGGGATGCCGGTCTTGTCCTGGAGGTAGACCCGGAACGGCTCGAGCGTCGTGATCCGGTAGGCGGCGTCCTCCTCGCCGAGCACGCCGACCCGCAGGGTCGTGATCTCGTCGCGCCAGGCGGCGCCGGCCACCGGCGGGGCAGCGGCGAGCGCGATGGCGAGGAAGCTGAGGATGCGGGGGATCAGGAACATGCCGAACCGTCGGGTCATGAGAAGCGGGGTTATCCTGCCCGAATCGGCCGGCGTCGGGAAGATCAGGAACGGCTGAAGGCGAAGCGCGTCGCCTGCCGGTAGGTTTCGCCCGGTCGCAGCACGGCGCTGGGGAAACCGGGCTGGTTCGCCGCGTCCGGGAACAACTGCGGCTCGAAGCAGCAGCCGGCGTTCCTCCCGTAGCGGCGCCCCCCGAGCCCCGGCACCGCGACGTTCAGGTAGCTGCCGTCGTAGAACTGGACGCCGGGCTCGCTCGACCACACGTCGAGGGCGATGCCGTTCGCCGCCGCGAGCCGGGCCTGGTGCCGGGGTTCCGCCGCGCGTTCCCGTCCGACGACGTAGTTCACATCGTAGACGACCCGCGCGCCGTCGCGGAGGCGGCGGATCGGTGCCGCCAACCGGCGGTCGAAGTCGGTGCCGTCGACCGCGCGGATCTCGCCGGTGGGCACCAGCGTGTCGTCGGTGGGCGTGATGGCGTCGGCGTCGATGCGGACGACATGGTCGAGGATGTCGGCGCCGCCATCGAGGTTGAAGTAGCTGTGCTGGGCGAGGCTGACGAGGGTCGGGGCGTCGGTCGTTGCCTCGGCGTCGAAGCGGAGCGTCGCGGGCGCCTCGACGGTGTAGCGGCAGGTCGCCGTCACCCGTCCGGGGTAGCCCTGGTCGCCGTCGGGACTCACGAGCTCCAGCGTGACGCTGGTCGCATCGTGGGTGACGATCCGCCAGTTGCGGCGCCCGAAGCCCTCCGGGCCGCCGTGGAGT
>JAEZEN010000583.1 GCA_023433185.1 Pseudomonadota bacterium
CCGCCGCCGGCGTCATCGCCGGCGACCGCGTCGCGATCCTTTCCGGAAACCGTGCCGAGTTCCTCGAAGTCCTGCTCGGCTGCGCCTGGCTCGGCGCCATCGCCGTGCCGATCAACACCGCCGCGCGCGGGCCGCAGCTCGCCCATGTCCTCGGCGACAGCGGCGCCCGCCTGATCGTCACCGAGGCCGAACTGGCGCCCGAACTCGCGACCATCGGCGATGCGCCCGGCATCGCCCTCCGCACCGCCTGGATCCTCGACGGCGACGAGGCCGCGATCCCCGGCGTCCGCGACGTCGGCCCGATGCCGCCGCCCGGCACGGAGAGGGCGCCCCATGCGGCACGGCCGGGCGACCTCCTCGCCATCCTCTACACCTCGGGAACGACGGGCATCTCCAAGGGCGTCTGCTCGCCGCACGCCCACTGCTTCTGGTGGGGCGAAAACAGCGCGGACGTGCTCGAGATACGCAAAGGCGACGTGCTGTGGACGGCCCTGCCGCTCTTCCACATCAACGCGATCAACACCTTCTACCAGGCGCTGATCCGCGGCGCGACGCTCACCCTCGCGCGGCGCTTCTCGGCCTCGGGCTTCTGGCCGGCGATCGCCGCATCCGGCGCCACCGTCAGCTATCTGCTCGGCGCCATGGTGCCGATCCTGCTGGCGCGCCCGCCCGGCCCACACGACCGCGCCCACCGGCTCCGGACCGTGCTCGCCCCGGCGGTGCCGCCGGCCTTCCTCGAGCAGTTCGCCGAGCGCTTCGGCGTCGCCGTCGTCGACGGCTACGGCTCGACGGAAACCAACTTCGTCATTGGCGGCACGGCCGCCGAGCGCGTGCCGGGCGCGATCGGCCGGGTCCGCCCGGGCTTCCACGCCCGGGTCGTGGACGAGGACGAGAACCCGGTACCCGACGGCACGCCGGGCGAACTGGTGCTGCGCGCGGACGAGCCCCATGCCTTCGCCGCCGGCTATTTCGGCATGCCGGAGCAAACGGTCGCGGCGTGGCGGAACCTCTGGTTCCACACCGGCGACCGCGTGATCCGCGGTCCGGACGGCAGCTATCGCTTCGTCGACCGCATCAAGGACGTGATCCGCCGGCGCGGCGAGAACATCTCGGCGCTCGAAGTGGAGGCGGCGATCGCCGCCCATCCGGCGGTGGCCGACGTCGCGGTGTTCCCGGTGCCGTCGGAGCTTGCCGAGGACGAGGTGATGGCGGCGGTGGTGCTCCGCCCCGGCGCGACGCTCCCGCCCGAGGCACTGCTCGACCATTGCCGCGCGCGCCTCGCCTATTTCGCGCTCCCCCGCTACGTCGACTTCGTCGCCGCCCTGCCGATGACGGAGAACGGCAAGGTCCGGAAGTTCCGGCTGCGCGAGCAGGGCGTCACCGCCGCGACCTGGGACCGGGACGCGGCCGGCTACAGGCTCCGCCCCTGATCCGACCCGGGCGGCCGGGACGCCGCCTCGATCGAGGCGAGGAACCGTCCGAGCAGTGGGCGCGACGGGCCTTTCTGGCGGAAGGCGGCGACCGTGGTCCGCGACCATGTCGCCTCGCGCAGCGGCAACGCCACGCAGCCGGCGGCCGCGACGCTCGATTCCGGCAGGTAGCTGAGGAACGTGGTTCCCGACAGCATCGCCGGCAGGAGGGTGACCGAAGTCGTCTCCATCACCACCTTCGGCAGCGGCAGGCGCGACCGGCCGAACAGCCGGTCGAGCTGGCGGCGGTCAGGCTCCAGGCGCTCCGGCACCACCCAGGCATAGGCCGAGAGGTCGGCAAGCCCGAGATCCGGCTTCGTGACGAGCGGATGGCCCGGCTGGCCGACGATCGCCATCGCCTCCCGGGTCAGCACCCGGAACTCGATCTCGGGCTCGAAAGGCTCGGTCGGCAGCACCGTGACGACGAGGTCGAGCGCGCCGCGCTGGAGCGCGCCGAGAAGCGCATCGTTGAGACCCTCCACGATCGAGAGCTGGACGTCCGGCCGGTCGACCAGGAAGGTGCGCGCCGCGACCGGGACGATGCTGCGGAGCGCCGCCGGCACGGCCCCGATCTTCAGCCGCCCCTTGCGGGCGCCGCGCAGCGCCTCGATCTCCTGCTCGGCCTCGCCGACCTGGGCGAGCACGAGGTGGGCATAGGCGGCAAGGTGCTCGCCATACACGGTCGCCCGCACGCCGTTCGGGCCGCGGTCGAGCAGCTTCACGCCGAGCGACTTCTCCAGCGTGCGCAGGCTCTTCGACAGCGCCGGCTGGGTGATGTTGAGGTCGTTCGCCGCAGCACTGAAGCTCGCCCGCTGCAGGACAGCTGTGAGATGGCGAAGCTGGCGGAGTTCCATGGCCGTGCGCCTTACCTGGCCGCCCCGAATTCGCGCCATGGTGGCACAAGTCATGGCATGAAGGAAAGTTATTGCGTCAGTCTTCAAAGTTTCTTGGCAGTCCGGCCGGCGGGACGAAGACTCCGCCTTCGAACCAGAAGGGAAGTCGCATGGCCTATCGCATCTCGGTGGATACCGGGGGGACCTTCACCGACGTCGTGGTGTCCGAGAACGGCCGGATCGTCCTCATCGAGAAGGCGCTGACTACGCCCGAACGCATCTTCCGCGGCATGCAGGCGGCGCTGACCATCGCCGGCGACCGTCTCGGCCTCGGCCTCGCCGACCTCCTCGCGGCGACGGAGCTCTTCATCTACGGCACGACCCGCGCCGCCAACGCGATCGTCGAGGCGAAGACCGCCCGCACCGCGCTCCTGGTCACCGAAGGCTTCCCCGACATCCTGCTCTACCGCGAGGGCGGCAAGGCCAAGCCCCACGATTCGAGCAAGGACTACCCGGCCCCCTACATCCCCCGCCGCTACACCTTCGAGATCCGCGAGCGCATCACCGCCGAAGGCGAGGTGCTGACGCCACTCGACACGGCCCGGGCGGCAGACGTGCTGGCGACGCTCAAGGCGCGGAACTTCGAGGCGGTCGCAGTCTGTCTGCTGTGGTCGGTGGTCAATCCCGACCATGAGAACGCCCTCGCCGCGATGATCGAGGCGCACCTGCCGGGCGTCCCCTATTCGCTGTCGAACCGCCTGATCCCGATCGTGCGCGAATACCGGCGGGCCTCGGCGACGGCGATCGACGCCTCGCTCAAGCCGCTGATGGAGCGCCACCTCCGCGAGATGGAAGACGACCTCCGCGCCGCCGGCTATGGCGGCGAGATCCTCGTCTCGACCTCGGTCGGCGGCTGCATGAATGTCGAGGAGCTGGCGGCACGGCCGATCCACACCGTCAAGTCCGGCCCGGCCATGGCCCCGGTCGCCGGACGGCGCTACGCCGCCGAGGAGGACGCCGGCCGCGACGTGATCGTCTGCGACACCGGCGGTACGACCTTCGACGTCGGGCTGATCCGCGACGGTGCCCTCGTCTATTCGCGCGACACCTGGCTCGGCCCGAAATGGACCGGCCACATCATGAGCATGTCCACGGTCGACGTGCGCTCGATCGGCGCCGGCGGCGGCTCGATCGCCCATGTCGATGCCGGCGGGCTGCTCCGGGTCGGGCCGCGGAGCGCGGGATCGGTCCCCGGACCGGCCGCCTATGGCCGCGGCGGCACCGAGCCCACGGTCACCGACGCCGCTGTGGTGCTCGGCTATCTCGACCCGGCCTTCTTCCTCGGCGGACGCATGAAGCTCGATGCCGACGCCGCGGCGACCGCGATCGGCGGCCTCGCCAATCGCCTCGGCCTCGCGCCCGAAGATGCCGCCCATGCCGTCATCCACCTCGCCAACGAGCACATGATCCGCGCCATCAACGAGATCACCGTCAACGAGGGCATCAATCCCCGCGAGAGCCTCATCCTCGCCGGCGGCGGCGCGGCCGGCATGAATATCGGCCTAATCGCCCAGGAGCTCGGCTGCGCCCGCGTGCTGGTCCCGGCGACCGCGTCGGCGCTGAGCGCCTCGGGCATGCAGTTCTCCGATATCGTCTTCGAGCACAGCGCCAGCGCCCTCACCCGCACCAACGCCTTCGACTTCGCGGCGGTCAACCGGGCGCTCGAATCGATCCGCGGCGAACTCGAGCGCTTCACCGCGGGGCTCGGCGACCGGGCGCATGGCCGTGTCCGGACCGAGTTCTTCGTCGAGGCCCGCTACCTGTTCCAGATCTGGGAGCTCGACGTGCCCCTCGGCGTCGGCCGGTTCGAGACCGATGACGACGTCCGCGCCCTCGATGCCGCCTTCGACGTCGCCCACGAGCGCGTTTTCGCTGTCGTCGACACCGAGAGCCCGGTCGAGTGCGTCACCTGGAAGGGCCGCGTCACCATCGCGCTCGACGACGGCGGCGCGCTGCCTCCGCCGGCTTCGACGACTCCCTCGATCCCCGAGCCGGACCGCCGGCGCCGCGCCTATTTCGGCGGCGGGCAGTGGGTTGACGCGCCGATCCACCTCGGCGCGGGCCTCGCCCCCGGTGCCGAGGTGCCCGGACCGGCGGTCATCGAGGAGACCACCACCACCATCGTCGTCTACCCCGGCATGACCGCGCGCCGCACCGTCGCCGGCAACACCTTCCTCGACATCGCGACCTGATGGAGCCGCCCGCCATGGCCGACACCGACCCGCCCGTCGTCACCGACCCGGTGCTGACCGCGGTCATCGCGAACCGCCTCGACGGGATCGTCCGCGAGATGGAGAACACGCTGCTGCGGGCGGCGCGCTCGGCGATCATCGCCGCCGCCCGCGACTTCTCCTGCGTGATCATCACCGCCGACAACCAACTGCTCTCGACCGCCGAGGGCCTGCCGGTCCACATCTTCGGCTCGCACCTCCAGAGCCGGTCGATGTGCGAACTCCACCGCGACCTCGCCGAGGGCGACGCCTTCCTCCACAACGACCCCTATCTCGGCAACACCCACGCCGCCGACCACACGATCCTCGTGCCGGTGTTCTTCGAGGGCGAGCACATGTTCACCGCCAGCGCCAAGGCGCACCAGGCGGACTGCGGCAACGCCATCCCATCGACCTATTCGGCGGGAGCCAAGGACGTCTATGCCGAGGGCGCGCTCGTCTTCCCCTGCGTCCGCATCGAGCGCGACTACCGGATGAACGACGACATCGTGCGGATGTGCAAGGCGCGCATCCGCGTGCCCGAGCAGTGGCACGGCGACTTCCTGGCCGCGCTGGGCGCGGCCCGGGTGGCGGAGCGGCGGCTGAAGGAACTCTGCGCCAAGTATGGCCGCGGGACCATCCGGGAGTTCTGCCGGAGCTGGCTCAACTATTCCGAGGCGCTGATGATGGCCGAGATCCGCAAGATGCCGGCCGGCAAGGCGATCGGCCACGGCGCCCACGACCCGGTCCCCGGCCTCGTGCCGGACGGGATCCCCATCAACATGACCCTCGAGGTGAAGCCCGAGGAGGCGCTGATCGAGATCGACCTCCGCGACAATATCGACTGCCTCGACTGCGGCCTCAACCAGTCCGAGGCCTGCACGCTCAACAATGTCATCGCCGGCATCTTCAACTGCATCGACCCGGAGATCCCGAACAATTCCGGCGCCTTCCGCCGCATCAGGATCCACCTCCGCGACGGCTGCGTCGTGGGCCGCCCGTCCTTTCCGCATTCGTGCTCGGTGGCGACCACCAACGTCGCCGGGCGGCTGGTCAACGTCACCCAGAGCACCTTCGCCGCGATCGGCGAGGGCCTGGGCCTCGGCGAAGGCGGCTGCGCCGTCGGCGCGGGCTATGCGGTGGTCTCGGGCAAGGACTACCGGCGCGGCGGCCAGCCCTATATCAACCAGCTCTTCGCCAGCCTCAATGGCGGCCCGGGCGGGCCGAAGGCGGACGGCTGGGCCTCCTATGCCGGCCCGCAGTCGCCCGGCTCGTCCTACCGCGACAGCATCGAGCTGGACGAGATCAAGCACCCGGTGCTGATCCGTTCGCTCCGCCTCGTGCCGGGCACGGGCGGGGCCGGACGCTATCGCGGGTCGCCGCCCTCGGAGATCACCTTCGGCCCGCGGCGCGACACGATGACGGCGGTGATCACCAGCGACTGCAACCACTTCGCCCCGAAGGGCGTGCGCGGCGGCCATGACGGGGTGCTCGCCACCGCCTGGCTGGTCGACGACGACGGCAACGAGGAGAAGCTCGCCAACGTCGTCCAGCTCGAACTGAAGCCCGGCCAGTGGATCCGCGGCCACGAGAGCAGCGGCGGCGGCTATGGCGACCCGCGGACGCGCGATCCCGAGCGGGTCCGCAACGACGTGCTCGAGGGCTGGGAGACCCTGGAGCGCGCCCGCGACGTCTACGGCGTTGCCCTGACCGGCAGCGTCGCGGACGAGACGCTCGCCGTCGATGTCGACGCCACGGCGCGGCTGAGGACATGAGGACGGTCTTCGTCACCGGCGCCGCCCGCGGCATCGGCGCGGCGATCGCGCGAGCCTTCCACGCGGCGGGCGACAACGTGGTGCTGGCCGACCGCAACCAGGACGTGACCGCGACAGCCGCCGCCCTCGGCGTTCGCAGCCTGGCCCTGTCCCTCGATGTCGAGGACGAGGTTGCCTTCCGTGCCGCCTTCGATGCAGGGGCTGCGCATTTCGGCGGCATCGACGTGATGGTCAATAACGCCGCGCAGACCATCCAGCGTTCGGTCTGGGACATTCCCGCCGCCGAGTGGGATCAGGTGATGGCGACCAACCTTCGCGGCGCATTCTTCGGCTGCCGCATCGCCGGGGCCTTCCTCCGCGAGCGGGGGACGGGCGGGCGGATCGTCAATCTCGCCTCGATCGCCGGCCAGCGCGGCGGCACGGCGAGCGGCGCCCACTATGCCGCGTCGAAGGCCGGGATCATCGTGCTCACCAAGATCTTCGCGGCCGAGCTCGCCCCGCATGGCGTCACCGTCAACGCGCTGGCGCCGGCGGCGATCGACGGGCCGCTGATGGCCGGGCTCGACGAGGCTGTGAAGACGCGCCTCAGGGGCGGCATCCCGGTCGGCCGTTTCGGCCGCGACCGCGAGGTCGCCGCCGCCGCCCTCTATCTCGCCTCCGACGACGCCGGCTTCGTCACCGGCACGACCATCGACATCAACGGCGGGATGCTCATGCGCTGACGCACGCACCGGTGGCTGCCGCCTCGGCAGTTCTGCGGATGCGCTTTCGTCGCGCCCGCGACGGCCCCGTGACGGCACGGAAACTGCACGGCAATCCGCGCAATTGGACCCGTCCGAATTGTCCGAACTGTCCCTATCGCAAGGGCCGGTTTCGGCGGACCTTTCGGATGTCGGGAACGGCGGGGAGCGTGCGGTTGATGGCGTGGCGGAAGCGGGGCAGCGAAATCCCGGGACGCGGCCCGGCGCGGCTGCCACCACCGCCGGCCATGCCGGCAGCAACCGTGATCCACCCGGCCCGCCTCGCGACCGCGCCCCGGTCGCGATGAGGGATTTCTTCCGTCCAGGCCGCTCCCCGGTTGCGGGCCGCGACGTCGCGGCCACGTCCTCCCACCCACTCGCGACCGCCGCCGCGATCACGGTGCTCGCGCAGGGCGGCAACGCCGTCGACGCGGCGGTGACGGCGACGTTCGTGCTCTGCGTGGTCGAACCGCAATCGACCGGCATCGGCGGAGACTGCTTCGCCCTCATCGCGCCGCGCGGCGGCGTGCCGCCGGTCGGCTACAACGGCAGCGGCCGGACACCCGACGCCCTCGACCCCAGCGGCCTCGGCGACCCCGCCCTGGGGCGCCTCGCCGAGACGAGCGTCCACGCCGTCACGATCCCCGGCCTGGTCGAGGCGCTCGCGCGCCTCCTTGCCGACCACGGCACGCTGGCGCTCGCCGACGCGCTCCGGCCGGCGATCCGCTATGCCGAGCACGGCTTCCCGGTCCACCAGCGCGTCGCCGACGAATGGCAGGGGGTCACGGCCAAGCTCTCCCTCGGCAAGGCGTCCCGTGCCACCTACCTGCCGGGCGGCCATGCGCCCGCGCCGGGCGACGTCGTCCGCACCCCGGCCCTCGCCGCGACGCTCCGCCGGATCGCAGCAGACGGCCCCTCGGTCTTCTACGAAGGCGAGCTGGCCGAGGCGATGGCCGGATGCCTGCGCGCCCGGGGCGGCTACCACACGGCGGCGGACTTCGCGGCCCATCGCGGCGCCTATGTCGCGCCGGTCAGCGCCCCCTATCACGGCGTCGACGTGTGGCAGATCCCCCCCAACGGCCAGGGGGTGACGGCGCTGCTGATGCTTGCGATCCTCGACGCCCTCGACTTCGGAAGGGAGGATCCAGGCGACGCGCGCCATCACCACCTGCTCGCCGAGGCGACGCGCCTCGCCTTCGCCGTGCGCAACGCGGTGATCGCCGACCCCGAGCACGCGGCCGTCGATCTCGCGGCGTTCCTCGACCCGGCGCGGGCCCGCGCGCTCGCCCTCGGGGCCGGTACACCCCCGGACCCGGCCCCCGCCGCCGCCCGCGGCCCCCGTGGGGGACGTGCCGTTCGGCGTGCGCTGCGTCTCCCTGGAGCACCGCGCCGACGCCGCCGTGGTGGAGGGCGACCTCGTCGTGTCC
>JAEZEN010000006.1 GCA_023433185.1 Pseudomonadota bacterium
CACCGCCGCCGCCCGCGCCCCGGTGGCGGCATAGCCGTCGAGGCAGGCGACGGCGAAGGCCGAGAGTAATTCGTCATCGGAACGCGGCGCGGCGATGGCCGCACCGGAGAGGAGACATGCCGCGAGCCCGGCGGCAAGCGGCAGGCGGGTCATCGACCCGCGACCGCTGCCACCACCTTCTGGGCCGCATCGTCGAGGTCGTCGGCGCTGATCACGTCGAGGCCCGATTCGGCGATGATCTTCTTGCCGAGCTCGACATTGGTGCCCTCGAGCCGGACGACCAGCGGGACCTTGAGCCCGACCTGCTTGACCGCGGCGATGATGCCCTCGGCGACCACGTCGCAGCGCATGATGCCGCCGAAGATGTTGACGAGAATGCCCTTCACCCGCGGATCCGCCGTGATGATCTTGAAGGCGACCGCGACCCGTTCCTTCGGGGCGCCGCCGCCGACGTCGAGGAAGTTGGCGGGCTCGGCGCCGTAGAGCTTGATGATGTCCATCGTCGCCATGGCGAGGCCGGCGCCGTTGACCATGCAGCCGATGGTTCCGTCGAGTGCCACGTAGGAGAGGTCGTTGGCCTGGGCCTCGACCTCCTTGGGATCGTCCTCGCCCGGATCGCGCAGCGCCGCCACGTCGGCGTGGCGGAAGAGGGCGTTGTCGTCGAAATTGACTTTGGCATCGAGGCAGACGAGATCGCCGGATTCGGTGACCACCAGCGGGTTGACCTCGAGGAGGCTCATGTCCTTCTCGACGAAGGCCGCGTACAGCGTCGCGATGAGCCGGTCGCACTTGTTGATCTGCGGGCCCGACAGACCGAGACCGAACGCGATCCGCCGGCCGATATGCGAGGTGTAGCCCGCCGCCGGATCGACGTAGACCGTGACGATCTTCTCCGGCGTCTCGGCGGCCACTTCCTCGATGTTCATGCCGCCTGCCTCGGAGGCGATGAAGGCGATCCGGCTGGTCTCGCGGTCGACCAGGATCGAGAGATAGAGTTCGCGCGCGATGGCCGACCCTTCCTCGATATAGAGGCGGTTCACGGCCCGGCCGGCATGGCCGGTCTGGTGGGTGACGAGGGTCCGGCCGAGCATCTTCTCGACCTCGGCCACCACCTCGTCGACCGAACGGGCGAGGCGGACGCCGCCCCTTTCGCCGGCCTCCGGCTCCTTGAAGCGGCCCTTGCCGCGGCCGCCGGCGTGGATCTGCGACTTCACCACCCAGACCGGGCCGCCGAGCGTCTCAGCGGCTTCCCTGGCCTCGTTGACCGAAAACACCGCGATGCCTTTCGGCACCGGCGCCCCGAAGGTGCGGAGCAGTTCCTTGGCCTGATACTCGTGGATGTTCATGGACCCGCCCCGCTCCGTTCCGTTCCTACTTGCCGAGCGTCGGCACCAGCCGGACGCAGGCCTCGATCAGTCCGTCGACCGCCGCCACCGACTTGTCGAACATGCCGCGCTCCGCCTTCGACAGGTCGATCTCGATGATGCGCTCGACGCCCTTGGCACCGATCACCACCGGCACGCCGATATAGCGGTCCCTCACGCCGTATTCCCCCTTGAGGTAGGCGGCACAGGGCAGGACGCGCTTCTTGTCGCGGAGGTAGCTCTCGGCCATGGTGATCGCCGAGGCGGCCGGCGCGTAGAAGGCGGAGCCGGTCTTGAGCAGGTTGATCACCTCGGCGCCGCCATCGCGGGTCCGCTGCATGATCTCGTCGACGCGCTTCTTCGTGGTCCAGCCCATCTTGATGAGGGCGGAGAGCGGGATGCCGGCGACGGTGGTGTAGTCGATCAGCGGCACCATGGTGTCGCCATGGCCGCCGAGGACGAAGGCCGAGACATCCTCGACGGAAACCTTGAACTCGTCGGCGACGAAGTAGCGGAGCCGCGCCGAATCGAGGACGCCGGCCATGCCGACGACCATGTCGCGGGGCAGGCCGGAGAATTTCTGGAGGGCCCAGACCATGGCGTCGAGGGGGTTGGTGACGCAGATCACGAAGGCCTTCGGGGCGTATTTCTTGATGCCGGCGCCGACCTGCTCCATGACCTTGAGGTTGATCTCGAGGAGGTCGTCGCGGCTCATGCCGGGCTTGCGGGCGATGCCGGCGGTGACGATGCAGACATCGGCGCCCTTGATGGTCTCGTAGGCCGAGGTCCCGGCCAGCTCCGCGTCGAATCCGAGCACCGGCGCCGCCTCGGCGATGTCGAGCGCCTTGCCGTTCGGGACGCCCTCGACCACGTCGAAGAGCACGATGTCGCCGAGTTCCTTGAGGCCCGCGAGAAGCGCAAGCGTGCCGCCGATCTGACCGGCGCCGATCAGGGCGATCTTGGGTCTGGCCATGTCCGGAAATCCTCGTCAGGAAAGATACAGGCAGGGCAAGGCCCGTGGCTCGGGCCAGCGCGACGTGACTATCCCGATTGATGGTGCACTGCAAGGACCGGCGGTCGCGCGGCCGCGAAGTGCGGCGACGGCGCCCAAGCCCTCAGCTGGAGGCATCGAGCAAGGTTCGGGCGCGGTGAACGAGCTTCGTCGCGAGTCTGTCCAATACGGGATGATCGAGGCCGGCGGCCTTCGCCCTCGCGATCTCCTCACCGAGCGCTTCCGGCAAGCGGGTGGCCATGGAGCGGGCCGTGGCGATCAACTCGTCCCCGGGCATACCCACGTTCGCTGCAAATCGGCGCCAATCGCTCCAGCCCACATCTCGAAGCCGATAGTTCCCACCAATGCTCATCGCCAGCTTGGCCTTGAGCGGATCGATGTCAGGGTAGGCGAAGATGCTGGCAACGTCATAAAACGGCGCCAGTCTGACCAGCCCGTCACCGCCGATCAGGATCGAGAAGTTCTTGGCATGCGCATCGGTCCCGCCAATCAGCCAGTTGAACACGAGCGCGCCGACAAATGTCTCAACGTCTTCCTTGAAGGCATCGCCGCGGCTCCCTCTGACATTGGCACGCAACAGGTCGATGATCTGGCGCGGTCCCGGTCCTCCTTCGTTCTGGTATTTCCTTGAGGGATGGGCCCCCAGCGCCTGACAGAGGTCTTCCTGGTGTACCCGGTGGATGGGTGTCCCCATCGAGAACCCGGCCATCACCTGAGCGTCTGCCGCTGCGCCGGCCGCCATCGCCGCGGCTTCAGCAGCACGCGCAGCGCTCCCGGGAGCGTCACCGGTCGCCGCCAAGGCTGCTTCCGCAGCCGCCGCTGCAGCGCGTGCCGCGGCCGCGGCCGCCAGTTTCGACGTCTCGACGCGATCGTAGCGCGTCACGACGATGGCGGTGACATCCTCGAAGCGTCGCACTTCTGTGTGCGCCGTGGGCAAGCCCAGCCTGCGGGCCAGCGACAGGCAGACATGTTCATTCTCGGCATGCCCGTCGAACTCGGCCGTTGTTGGTTTCAGGATGTGCGTCGTGGGCGTGCGGCCCGCGGGGACGCCCCAGCGATGGCCGTCGAAGAGGAGCGCCGTCTTGGGCTGTCCTCCGGCCAGGCTGAACTGCCCCAGATCGCGCGGTGTGCGAACGGCGGCGGCGTCCCTGCGCAAGGCGCGCAATCGTGCAGCGACATCCGTTTCGGTCAGCCAGTCGACTCGGGGGGCCGTCTCCGACAGGAGCGCCTCGAAACGTTCTCGATCCATGAACTGGACGGCCCCCGCGCAATCCTCTCCCACCCGCGCGACAAGCCCGAAGACGTTGCGCGGCGAGACGTGGAACGCGGTCGCCCAACGCTGCAGAACGAGTTCGTTGTCGGGCAGCAGGCCCCACATGAACGGTTCGATTGTGCTGTGGGGATGCCGGTCAACGATGAGCGGCATTGAGAGCGACAGCGGGTAGGCGCCTCGTGCGCCGCGCCACGATTGCGCATACACAAACGAGAGCCGCCCCCTGAGCCGGTGCACATGGCCAACTTCTCGGCCATCCAACAGGCATACCAGCTCGTTCATGACGAGGGCTTTTCGCGGGCGGCCTTCAGGATGGCGTCGAGGTCGGGCGCTTTGGCCGGCGTCGAAGCGGTCATCGCGGTATCGGGGCTCTGTATCACCTTCAACGTCAAGCCAAGGGTGTTGAAGGCCCGCAGCACGAGCCCGAGCCCGGCTCCGGGCTTGCCGCCTTCGACTTGGTTGACCCAAAGTCGGCTTACGCCCATCCTTCTGGCGAGTTCGGCCTGATCCCAGCCTAGCGATCGCCTGCGCGCACGGATCGCAGCGCCAACTTCTCCCGGTGTGTGGAGGTCTACATCCATGTCAGCCATCGCTTTCTTCGCAGAAAGAGATCGATAGCATACATTGCGGAATGTAATCAATCGCTTCCTATTCGGTCAGAACCGCGTCGTGAGGTCGACCAGCCAGTCCGGCGCTGCCTCGACCAGGGCGGTTTCGAGCCGCTTGTCGAGCCCGGTCAGGATCGCGATGCCGACCAGCATCAGCGCCAGGCCCAGGCCCGCGCGCAGCCCCTTGCCGGTCCGCATCAGGCGGCTCCGCCAGCCGAGCAGCATTTCACGCGAGGCGAGGCCAAGGAGGGCGAGCGGCAGCGCCGCGCCGAGCCCGAAGAGGAGCATGGTCAGGAACACCGCGCCGAGGGTCTCGCCGCTCGCCGCGAGGATCGACGCGGCGCCGAGCGTCGGCCCGACGCACGGAATCCACACCGCCCCGAGGATCAGGCCGAGGGCGAACTGGCCACCCGGCCCCGATGTTGAGACGCCCGAAAGACGCTGCTCCGTCCAGTTCGCGACCGGTCCGGCGGCGACCGCGAGCCGCACCTGAAGCATGGGCAGCACGAGGACCGAACCCAGAACGACGAGCAGCACCGCCGCGACGCCGCGGAAGACCTCGGCATCGAGGCCGATGGCGAAGCCGATGGTCGCCACGAACAGCCCGATGACGGTGAACGAGAGCGTCAGCCCCGCCGCAAGGAACAACGGCCCGAAACGATGCTCGGAGACCGCCGCTGCCAGGATGATCGGCAGGATGGGTAAGGTGCAAGGGTTGAGGATCGAGAGGACCCCTGCCAGAAATGCGAGGCCGAGCGTCGCCACGGCCGCAGTCAGAGGCCCGCCCGGAGCAGCCCCTCGATCGCCGCGGGGCTGGTATCTCCGACGATCCGCCCCTTCTCGCTGCCACCCGAGAAGACGATGAGCGTCGAGCGCTGTGAGGCGCCGAAGCCCCGCATCACATCCTTCTCGCTGTCATAATCGACGACGAACACCTTGTAGGCGGCATATCGGGGCGTCTTGAAAAGGCCGTCGAGCGCCCTGCTCTGCGCCCGGCAGGTGCTGCACCACGGGGCGTAGACGTCGACGAGGACCGGGCCGCCCGCGGCGACCGCGGCATCGAAGGCGGCGCGGTCGAAGGCCGCGCGCTCCGCGGCGATTGCCGGTGCGGTCGCGAGTGTCAGCAGGGTTGCCATGCCCAGGCCGAGAACCTTGCGGCGCGAGATCGATGTCATGCCATTCCCCTCCACTCCTGGCCCGCCGGGGGCTGTCCGGGCGCGATGGTCAGGGGTTCGCCCGGTGCGGACCGGAGGTTACGCCGGTGCCGCGGGACGCTGTTCACGACTCCTTGGGCCGGGGCGGATAGACGTGCCGGCAGCCCTGCCAGTCCTCGACCCGATCGCCGGCGAGATAGGACGGCCCGATCGGCGACTTGCCGTGACCGCCGGGAATGTCCAGGACGTAGGTCGGCTGGCAGAGCCCGGAATAGCGGCCGCGGAGCGAGCGCATCAGCGCCTGGCCGTCGGCGAGCGGGGTGCGGAAATGCGCCGTCCCCGGCGCAAGGTCCCCGTGATGGAGATAGTAGGGCTTCACCCGGCACTCGACGAGCCCGCGCATCAGCGTGCCCAGCGTGTCGGGATCGTCGTTGACGCCCTTGAGGAGCACGGTCTGGCCGACCAGCGGGATCCCGGCGTCGGCCAGCGCCGCGACCGCTCCCCGGGCGGCCGGGGCGAGTTCTCGCGCGTGGTTGGCGTGGATCGCGACCCAGGTCGCGACGCCGGGCGCCTGGAGGGACGCCACGAGTTCCGTCGTCACCGCCTCCGGCGCGACCACCGGCACGCGCGTGTGGAAGCGGACGACCTTGACGTGCGGAATTGCCGAAAGCGCCGCCATCAGCGCCGCCAGCCGCCGCGGCGAGGCGACGAGGGGGTCGCCGCCGGAGACGATGACCTCCCATATCCCGGGATGGGCGGCGATGTAGTCGACGGCCTCGGCGAGCGCCGCCGGTGTCAGGTGCGTGGCCTCGGGGCCGACCGTCTCCCGCCGGAAACAGAAGCGGCAATAGACGGCACAGATCTGCACCAGCTTGAGGAGCACGCGGTCGGGGTAGCGGTGGATGAGCCCGGGGGCGACCGCATGGACCTCGTCGCCGATCGGATCGGCCAGTTCCTCCGGCCGGTCATCGAGTTCCGCCGGGTCGGGAACGAACTGGCGGGCGATGGGGTCGGCGGGGTCGGACGGGTCGACGAGTTCCGCCATCGGGGGCGTGATCGCGACGGCATAGCGGGCGGCGACGTCTTCCAGGGCGGCGATCCGGTCCTCGGGAATGAGCGCCGCGGCGGCCAGACTCTCGGGGTCGCGGAGGGTGCGGCGAACCGCAGGCCCCGCGTCCGCTGCACCGCCGGCTCTCCCCTCCCCGTCACCCCGGCGAAAGCCGGAATCCATCATGAATGCCTCCGCGGGAATCAGCGGCCGGGCAGCCTGCGCCGTCGTCGATGGAAGCCGGTCTTCGCCGGAGCGAGGG
>JAEZEN010000037.1 GCA_023433185.1 Pseudomonadota bacterium
GCGCGGCGCCTCGCCGACGGCCTGATCATCGCCGAGACGCAGCGCAGCGACCCGCGGATCGACTACCTGATCGAGAAGGAGATCCCCTTCGTCTGCTTCGGGCGGAGCGAGTCGGGGAGCGGCTATCCCTGGGTCGATCTCGACTTCGAGGGCGTTGCCGAGGACGCGGTCGCCCACCTCGCCGCGCTCGGCCATCGGCGGCTCGCCGTGGCCACGGCCGCGAGCGACATCAACTACAGCTACATCTTCGCCAACGCCTTCCGGCGCGCCCTCGAGCGCCGCGGGCTGCCCTTCGACCCGGACCTCGTCATCCGCGTCGAGAACAGCGACGACGGCGGCTGCGAGTTCGGCGACCGCATCCTCGCCATGCACCGCCCGCCCACGGCCGCGATCCTCGTCAACGAGTTCATGGCGATCGGGCTCTACCGCAGCATGAAGGAGCACGGCCTGTTGCCGGGCCGCGACCTCGCCGTGGTGGGATTTCAGGAAGAGCCCAACAGCCGCCTGCTGACGCCGCGGGTGACCTGCTTCCGCACCGCCCTGCCCGCGCTCGGCGCGCGCCTCGGCGAGGCCCTGCTCGCGACCATCCCGGCGCACGCACCGCCCGAGATCGCCGGGCGCATCATCCAGGAACTCTGGCCGATGGAATTCGTGCCCGGCGAGAGCGACGGGCCGCCGCTCGCCCCGGGGAGGTCCGCGGCGGGGGGCTGACCAACCCGCCGGGCCCTGCGCCTTGGCTCAACAGTCGAGCGTGTGCTGGCGCTCCCACTCCGACAGGTGCCGGGTGTAGTCGTTCCAGTCCTTGGTCTTCAGCTTGACGAAGGCGTCTATCACCTCGTCGCCGAGTTCGCGCCGCAACACCTTCGACTGGTTGAGAAGGCGAACCGCATCGAGGAGGTTGAGCGGCAGCTTCCTGGTGCCCGCCGGCGCCTTGTGGCCTTCGGTGTACATGTTGATGTGGAGCGGCTCGCCGGGGTCCGTCTCGCGGGCGATGCCGTCGAGGCCGGCGGCGAGGATCGCCGCCGACATCAAATAGGGATTGGCGGCACCGTCGGGCAGGCGGAACTCGAAGCGGCCGCCCTCCGGCACGCGGATCATGTGGGTGCGATTGTTGCCGGTGAAGGTCACCGTGTTCGGCGACCACGTGGCACCGGAGAGCGTCACCGGCGCATTGATGCGCTTGTAGGAATTCACCGTCGGATTGGTGATCGCGCAGAGCTCCTGCGCGGTGGCCATCAGGCCGCCGATGAAATGGTACCCGGTCTTCGACAGCCCGAGCGGATCGCTCTCGTCCTCGAACAGGTTCCTGCCCTCGTTCCACAGCGAGACGTGGGCGTGGCAGCCGCTGCCGGTGAGGTTGGCGAAGGGCTTCGGCATGAAGGTCGCGCGAAAGCCGTTCTTCTCGGCGATCGAGCGGACCATGTACTTGAAGAAGGCGTGACGGTCGGCGGTGACGACCGCATCCTCGAAGTTCCAGTTCATCTCGAACTGGCCGTTCGCATCCTCGTGGTCGTTCTGGTACGCGCCCCAGCCGAGTTCCAGCATGGCGTCGCAGATCTCGGTGATGACGTCGTAGCGCCGCATCAGGGCGCCCTGGTCGTAGCAGGGCTTGGCCGCCGTATCGTCGCGATCGCTGATGGCGCTGCCGTCAGGGGCGAGCAGGAAGAACTCGCACTCGACCCCGGTTTTCATCTGGAGGCCCTGCGCCTTGGCCTTGGCCGTGATCGCCTTGAGGACGTTCCGGGGTGCATGGGCGACGGGCTTGCCATTCATCCAGGGGTCGGCGGCGAGCCAGGCGACCTCCTTCTTCCACGGCAACTGGATCAGGCTCGACGGGTCGGGGATGGCGAAGACATCCGGGTCGGCGGGGGTCATGTCGAGCCAACTCGCGAAGCCCGCGAAGCCGGCGCCCGACTTCGCCATGCCGTCGATCGCCACGGCCGGCACGAGCTTCGCGCGGAGCGTGCCGAACAGATCGACATACGAGATCAGGAAATACTTGATCCCGCGCTCGCGGGCGATTTCGGATAGTGCGGTCATGTTACCCCCGGCCTTTGTCCATTTGCCGCCAACCTTGGCCCAACACCAGCGTCACCCCGGCACAGGCCGGGACCCATCGTGAACCTTGAACGCCGGTCCGGACGCAGGCGGAACCGGCCGCGATGGATGCCGGCTTTCGCCGGCATGACGAAGGCGATGGACGCTCGCTTGTCACGATTTCCCCGGGATCCAGCTGGTCCCGGCGAGTGGCACCTGCGCCATCGCCGCCGACTCGACCGTCAGCGCCACCAGATCCTCGGGCTCGAGGTTGTGGACGTGGCTCTTGCCGCAGGCCCGCGCGATGGTTTGCGCCTCCAGCGTCAGCACCGACAGGTAGTTGGCGAGACGCCGGCCGCCGAGCGCCGGATCGAGGCGCTTGGCCAGGTCCGGATCCTGCGTGGTGATGCCAGCCGGATCGCGGCCCTCGTGCCAGTCGTCATAGGCGCCCGCCGTCGTCCCCAGGGCCTGGTAGTGCTCCTCGAGCGCGGGATCGTTGTCGCCGATGGCGATCAACGCCGCGCTGCCGATCGAGACCGCGTCGGCGCCGAGCGCCAGGGCCTTGGCGACGTCCGCGCCGTTGCGGATGCCGCCCGAAACGACGAGCTGGACCTTCCTGTGCATCCCGAGGTCCTGGAGCGCCTGGACCGCAGGGCGGATCGCCGCGAGGATCGGCAGGCCGACATTCTCGATGAACACCTCCTGGGTCGCAGCCGTGCCGCCCTGCATGCCGTCGAGGACGATGACGTCGGCGCCCGACTTCACCGACAGCGCCGTGTCGTAGTAGGGCCGGGCGGCACCGACCTTGACGTAGATCGGCTTCTGCCAGTCGGTGATCTCGCGGATCTCCCCGATCTTGATCTCGAGGTCGTCGGGGCCGGTCCAGTCCGGATGGCGGCAGGCCGAGCGCTGGTCGATGCCCGCCGGAAGGGTCCGCATGTCCGCGACGCGCTCGGAGATCTTCTGGCCGAGCAGCATGCCGCCGCCCCCGGGCTTGGCGCCCTGGCCGACGACGATCTCGATCGCATCGGCGCGGCGCAGATCGTCGGGGTTCATGCCGTAGCGCGACGGCAGCACCTGGTAGACGAGAATCTCGGAATGGCCGCGCTCCTCCTCGGTCATGCCGCCGTCGCCGGTGGTGGTCGAGGTGCCGGCGATGGTGGCGCCGCGGCCGAGCGCCTCCTTGGCCTGGGCCGAGAGCGAGCCGAAGCTCATGCCGGCGATGGTGATCGGAATCCGGAGATGGATCGGCTTCTCCGCATGGCGGGTACCGAGCCAGACGTCGGTACCGCACTTCTCGCGGTAGCCTTCGAGCGGATAGCGGCTGATCGAGGCGCCGAGGAAGAGGAGGTCGTCGAAATGCGGGACCTTGCGCTTCGCGCCGCCGCCGCGGATGTCGTAGATGCCGGTCGCCGCGGCGCGCCGAATCTCCGACATCGTATAGGGGTCGAAGGTGGCGGAGTGGCGCGGATGAGTGGGAGGCGTGCGGTCCATCAATAGGCCCCGGCGTGGTCGACGTGGAAATTGTAGAGCTTGCGGGCGGAGCCGTAGCGCTTGAACTCGGCCGGATCGACGCTGCCGTCGAGCCCGGCGCGCGTGAAGACGTCGTGCAGCGCGGCCTTGTGCTCGTCGCGGAGCGGCTTCTCGAAGCAGTCGGCACCGAGGCTCGCGACGCTGCCGCGCACGAACAGGCGGGCCTCGTAGAGCGAATCGCCGAGCGCGTCGCCGGCATCACCGAGCACCACGAGGCTGCCGGCCTGCGCCATGAAGGCGCTCATGTGCCCGACCGAGCCCTGGACGACGATGTCGATGCCCTTCATCGAGATGCCGCAGCGCGAGGCGGCGTTGCCGTCGATGCGCAGGAGGCCGCCGCGCCCGGTGGCCCCCGCCGCCTGGCTCGCGTCGCCCTCGACGTGCACGAACCCCGACATCATGTTCTCGGCGACGCCGGTGCCGGCGCTGCCGTGGACGACGACGGTCGCGAGCTTGTTCATGCCGGCGCAGTAGTAGCCGACCGAGCCGTTGATCTCGACGGTCACCGGGACCTCGAGCCCGGCGGCGATCGCGTGCTTGCCGGCCGGGTTGCCGACGATCCAGTGTCGCTCGTTGGTGTCCGGCCGCAGCTTATGGAGCGCGGCATTCAGCTCGCGGAGCGTGGATTTCGCGAGGTCGACCTCAGGCATCAGCGTTCCCAGAAATAGACGGTGGAGGGCTCGGGTTCCCAGACCTTCGCCTTCTCGATGCCGGGCAGCACGGCGAGGGCGCGGTATTCGGAGCCGAAGGCGACGTACTGGTCGGTCTCGGCCATCACTGCGGGCTTGCAGGCGATGCCGTCGCGAAGCACGCCGAAGCCGTTCTCGGTGCCGACCACGAACGTGTAGAAGCCGTCGAGATCGGACAGGCTGTCCTCCAGCGACTCGCCGAGCGAGCGCCCTTCACGCATCTTCCACGAGAGGTAGGCGGCGGCCACCTCGGTGTCGTTCTCGGTCTCGAAGGCGAAGCCTTCACGACGGAGAACCCGACGAAGGTTGTTGTGGTTGGAGAGCGACCCGTTGTGGACGAGGCACTGGTCCGCACCGGTCGAGTACGGATGGGCGCCATCCGTGGTGACCGCCGATTCCGTCGCCATACGCGTGTGGCCGATGGCATGGGTGCCGCGCATCGCCGCGAGGCCGAAGCGCTCCGCGACCGACGCGGGCAGCCCGACTTCCTTGTAGAGCTCCATCCGGTGGCCGCGGCCGACCAGGTCGATCTCCGGCGCCTCGCTCGCGAGCCAGGCCGCGAAGCCGTCGGCCTCGCCCTCGGGGACCGAGACGACGACATGGGTGTCATGGTGGGTGGCGCCCGTGCCGGCGAAGGCCGCCTTGATCCGCTCGACCACCGCACCGACCGCAGCCGGGGACTTGCCGCGGAGGGTGAACTTGGCGGTCTCGTCCCTGCCGGAGCCGTACACGGCAAAGCCCGCACTGTCGGGACCGCGGTCCGACATGGTGGCGAGCATGGCCGCGGTGAGCCGCCCGAGCTCGGGCTCCAGCGACGGGTCTTTCAGGAATAGTCCGACGATGCCGCACATGGGCAATGATCCTCGACCACGGTGTCGTCCTGATCTACGGGGTCACGGCGCGATCGTCAATCAGGGGAAACCGTTTTTCCTTACAGGAAAACGATCGTGAAGCATTGCGGATCAGAACGCCCTTGGGGAGACCGGCCTGGCGGAGAATGGCATTCGCGGTATGCCGGCTTGAAATATGGACCGGGACCGCGAAATTCCGGTTGGTCAGCGGACTGTGCCAGATCTCGTGGCTGCCCCGCCCCTGGCGAACGAAGGCACAGCCGGCCTCGCTCAGCAATTCGCGGAGCTGTCGATCGAACTGCGGCGCCATCAGGCCGCCAAGGGATCGATTTCGCGAAGCACGTTGAGTTGAACAAACACCGGTTCCGGATCAACGCCGGGGTAGTTGTCGGGCAGCAGGTCAAGCGCCATCGCGGAAATTTTCGCCAGAAACTCGTCCAGCGTCGGCGCGTCCGCGGCGGCCGGTATCGCGTCGCAGTGGCCCGACCAAACAGCCGCCTCGTCATCCCACGAGGCGACTACGTTGAAGATGAGAGGCTTCGTCATGCGGATGTATCCGTGGAACCGAGGCCTCACTCTAAGCTCCCATTCCCTCATAAGCCAACCATGGCGCGGATTGACTTGACGCGAACATTCATTCCATATTCATATAAATAGAAACTTCATTCCATGGGAGGTTCCGGAGTGAATGTCCGGCTGGACGGAAAGATTGCGCTCGTCACCGGCGCGAGTCAGGGCGTCGGCGCCGCGATCGCCGAGGCCGCCGCGCGGTCCGGCGTGGGCGGCCTTCTCCTCACCGGCCGCGATGCCGGACGCGGCGCCGCGGTGGCGGAGCGGCTCCGGGCGCTCGGACCCGAGACGCACTTCCTGCCCGCCGACCTCGCGGAACCCGACGCGCCGGCGCGCATCGTGCGGGAATGCCTCGACCGCTACGGGCGGATCGACCTGCTCGTCAACGCCGCGGGCCTCACCGACCGCGCCTCGGTGCTCGATGCCGACCTGGCGATGTGGAGCAAGCTGTTCGACGTCAATGCCCGGGCGCCGTTCTTCCTGATGCAGGCGGCGATCCGAGCGATGCGGGAGCGCGGTACCGGCGGGACGATCGTCAACATCCTGTCGATGAACGCCCATTGCGGGCTGCCCGACCTCGCCGTCTATTCCGCGACCAAGGGGGCGCTCGCCACCCTCACCCGGAACGTCGCCAACGCCCACCGGGGCGACCGGATTCGGGTCAACGGCATCAACATGGGGTGGGTGGCGACCGACGGCGAGAAGGTGATGCAGGCCGACACGCTCGGCGAAGGCGCGGACTGGATCGCCAAGGCCGAGGCCGGCCAGCCCTTCGGCCGGCTGGTCGCCGTCGAGGAGGTCGCCAACCTCGCCCTGTTCCTCCTCTCCGATGCTTCCGGGCCGATGACGGGGGCGCTCGTCGACCAGGAGCAATGGGTGGTCGGGGCGGCACGATGAGCGACGCGGCCCGGGTAATCGATGCGCTCCGGCCGGGGCTGATCCGCCGCCTCCCGGCGGCGGTCCGGCAGCCCGGCTACTGCCGCCACGACCTCACAACGGGGATGGCCCATCTCGGGGTCGGCGCCTTCCACCGCTGCCACCAGGCCGAGTTCACCGACGACGCGCTCGAACGGCAGTTCGGGCGCTGGGGCGTCATCGGCATCAACATCCGCCCGCCGCGCCTCGCCGACATGCTGGGCCGCCAGGACGGCCTCTATACGCGCCTGCTCCGCGACGGCGACAAGGTCGACGCCCGCGTCATCGGCTGCCTGCTGAGCGTCGTCGACAGCGAGGACAGCCCCGAGCCGGCCCTCGCGACGCTGGCCGCACCCGAGATCGACGTGGTGACGATGACCGTCACCGAGAAGGGCTACTGCCACCAGCCGGCAACCGGCCGGCTCGACATGGCGCACCCCGACATCGTCCACGACCTCGCCCGTCCCGAGCGGCCGCGGAGCGTGCCGGGACTGGTCGCGGCCGCGATCGAGCGGCGCATGCTCTCCCACGGCCTTCCGGTCAGCTTCGTGTCCTGCGACAACATCCCCTCGAACGGCGCCATCCTCGCCGCCGTCGTCCGGGCCGTCGCCGAGCGCCGCGGCGCCTCGCTCGTCCGCTTCATCGATGAGAGCGTCGCCTTCCCCGAGACCATGGTCGACCGCATCGTCCCCGCCACCACGCCGGCCGACCGCGCCTATATCGCCGATCGCTACGGCTATGCCGACGAGGGCGTGGTGGTGGGCGAGCCGTTCCGCCAGTGGGTGATCGAGGACCGCTTCGCCGGCCGCACCCCGCCCTGGAGCCTGTCGGGTGCGACCTTCGTCGACGACGTGATGCCATACGAACTGATCAAGATGCGCGTGCTCAACGCCGCGCAGACCGCGTTCGCCTATCTCGGGCTGCTCGCCGGTCACGAGCACACCTGCGACGACATGAAGGACCCCCTGCTCACCGGCATCGTCCGGCGAATGCTCGTCGAGGAGACGCTGCCGACGCTGCCGGCGGTGCCCGGCACCGACCCGGCGGCCTACCTCGCGCGCAGCTTCGCGCGCCTTGAGAACACTGCGATCCGCCACCGCAACCACCAGATCGCCACCGACGGCTCGCGGAAGATCGTCCAGCGCATCCTCAACCCGATCCGCGAGCGTCTCGAGGCGGGGGGCGCGGCCGAGCGCCTGACCGTGATCGTCGCGGCGTGGATGGCCTACCTGATCTTCGCCGCGCCGCGCTTCGGCGCGCGCTGGACGGTGGAGGACCCCTTCGCGGGCGAGGCCGCGGCGATTGCCGATCGCGTCGGATCCGACGCCGGCAGCCTGGCCGCGGCGTTCCTTGCCCACGATTCGATCTTCGAGCCGGCGCTCGCCAGGCGACCGGAATTCCAATCGCTGGTTGCGCGCCATCTCGAGGGCCTGCTATCGCCCGATCCGCTCGCCTATCTGCGGCGGATCGAGGCCTCGTGAGACTGAGGGAGGATTGACGTGAAGCTCGGCTTCCTGACCGCACCGTTCCCGGAGACCCCGCTCACCGAAGTCGCCAACTGGGCATCGTCGGTCGGCTTCGAGGCGCTGGAAATCGCCTGCTGGCCGCGGACCAGCGGTGCGACGCGCCGCTACGCCGGCACCAGCCACATCGACGTCGCCGGCCTCGCGGAGGGCGAAGCGGGGGAGATCGTCTCCGCCCTCGGCGAGCGCGGGATCGTGATCTCGGCCCTCGGCTTCTACCCCAACCCGCTCGCTCCCGATGCCGAGCACCGCAGGCTGGCGATGGAGCACATCAGGAAGGTGGTGGTCGCGGCGCGGCTGATGGGCGTGCCGGTGGTCAACACCTTCTGCGGCGGCGATGCATCGAAGACGCTCGACGCCAACTGGGAGGATGCGCAGACGGTCTGGCCGGAAACGCTTGCCTTCGCCGCGGACCAGGGCGTGCAGATCGCCTTCGAGAACTGCCCGATGATCTTCTCGAACGACGAGTGGCCGGGCGGGCACAACATCGCCTATTCGCCCTATATCTGGCGCCGCATGTTCGATGCCTGGGGCGAACGTATCGGCATCAACTACGACCCGTCCCACCTCGTCTGGCAGATGATCGACCAGAGCCGGTTCATCAACGAGTTCGGCGCCCACTTCCGGCACGTCCACGCCAAGGACCTGATGATCGACCGCGACGGCCTCTACGCCCGGGGCGTCATGTCGCTCGGCATCGGCTGGCAGATCCCCCGGATGCCGGGCCTCGGAGAGGTCGACTGGAGCGCCTTCTTCTCCGGCCTCTACCGCGTCGGCTATGACGGTCCCGTCATCATCGAACACGAGGACCGTCGTTTCGAGGGGTCCGACGCGGCGATCAAGCGCGGCTTCCTGCTGGCCCGCGATGTCCTTCGACCCTACGTGAAATAGGGCGACCCGACGAAGGTTGACCCGCTTTTTCCCATATCGCGGAAAAGACGCGGTCGCATAACGGCACGGAAACTGAAATCGTGACTGCAAAGGGAACCTAGACATGACCAGGACCAGACTGCTTCTCACCGCCGCGGCTTTCGCCGTGGCCGGCACCGCACCGGCCTTCGCCGCCGCCTACACGATCGGCGTCTCCAACACCGTCCAGGGCAATGGCTGGCGCGAGGAGATGATCTGCGCGATCAAGGCGCAGGCCCTCGCCTCCGGCAAGGTGGCCTCGCTCAACATCGCCCACCGCAACACCGACGCCGCCGGCCAGCTCGAGGATCTCCGCAACCTGATCGCGGCGGGCGTCGACGCGATCGTCGTCAACCCCTCCGACCCGGCCGGCATCGGCGCGGCTCTCAAGGAGGCGACCGACGCCGGCATCGTCGTGGTCGCGGTCGACCAGACGGTCAACGAGCCGAGCGCCTACATCGTCTCCAACAACCAGGAGGAATACGCCTATCTCGGCGCCAAGTGGCTGTTCGAACAGATCGGCGGCAGCGGCGACGTCATCTACATGCGCGGCGCGGCCGGCGCTTCTGCCGACAGCGACCGCGACAAGGGCTTCAAGAAGGCGCTGGCCGAGTTCCCGGACGTGAAGGTCGCACAGGAGACGTTCACCGGCTGGCAGCAGGACCAGGGCAAGCAGCAGATCCTCGACTACATCGCCACCGGCGTGCCGTTCGACGGCATCTGGACCTCGGGCATCGACAACGTGATCGTCGACGCGCTGGTCGAGTCGCAGGTCGACCTCGTGCCGGTCGTCGGCGCCGACAATGCCGGCTTCGTCGGCCAGCTCAACTCGGTCGAGGGGCTCGAAGGCGCGGCCGTCACCAACCCGGGCTCGATCGGCGGCGCCGGCGTCACCCTCGCCCTCCAGATCCTCGACGGCGAGAAGCCGGCCGAGCAGACCGTTCTCGTCCACCCCGAGCTGTGGGAGAACGTCACCGAGGAGGGCCGGGCCAAGCTCGCGGCCGCCGCCGATCCCGCGCTCGATCCCGAGTGGCCGGTCAGCATCTCGATCCCGGACTGGACCACCTACACCAAGGAGCAGATCATTGCCTGCCGGGGTCCGGGCGAATAATCAGCAACCGACGTAGGATGCGAGGGTGCGGCCCCGGCCGCACCCTCGTGTTCGATTTCGAAGGGATCAGCGCACCATCGTGACCGCCACCGAACCGCCGCTCATTCTCGAGGCTACGGGCGTCGCCAAGAACTACGGCGCCGTGACGGCCCTGAAGAACGCCGCGCTGTCGGTGCGGCGCGGCGAGGTCCATGCGCTGATGGGCGCCAACGGCGCCGGAAAGTCGACGCTCGTCAAGATTCTCACCGGCGCCATCCGCCCGACACGCGGCGACATCGTGATCCGTGGCAAGCCGAGCGACATACGCTCCCCGGCCGATGCTCGCCGCAGCGGCGTCGTCTCGGTCTACCAGGAGCCGGCGCTGATCCCCGACCTCGACGTCCTCGCCAACCTCCGGCTGACCGAGACGCCGGTCGAGCCCTTCCGCGGCTGGGTCCGGCAGCTCGGCATCGAGGATCTCGACCTCCGCGAAACCGCCCGCCACATCCCGCTGGCGGTGCTTCGCGTCCTCGATCTCGCGCGGGCGCTCGCCGCCGAGCCCGACCTCCTCCTCCTCGACGAGATGACCGCGGCACTGCCCGCGAACCTCGCCGAACGGGTTCTCGACGTGGTGCGGCGCCAGACCGAGACCGGCCGCTCGGTCATCTTCATCTCCCACCGCATGCTCGAGATCGCCGCGCTCTGCGATCGCGCCACCGTTCTCCGCGACGGCCAGACCGTGGGCGTCGTCGACGTGAAGCCGGGCGCAGAGGAGGAGATCGTCGAACTGATGCTCGGCGACAAGATCGCCAAGGCGGAGAAGTTGCGCGCCGCCGAACCGGGAAGCGACGCCATCCCGCCGGACGAGGTGCCGCGGATCCGCGCCCGCAACCTTCAGGTCGGCACCAAGCTCCACGGCGTGTCCTTCGACCTGCGGCCGGGCGAGGTGCTCGGCCTCGTCGCCCTCGAGGGCCAGGGCCAGGACGAACTCTTCGGCGTGCTTTCAGGCTCCTCCCGCGCGACGACGGGCGCGATCGAGGTGGACGGGAAGGACGTCCGCTTCCATCATCCGGCCGATGCCATCGCCGTCGGCGTCGTGCTCGTGCCCGGCGACCGTACCGAGGGGCTCTGCATGCAGCGCCCGGTGCGCGAGAACATCGCCCTGCCCTTCAGCGCGCGGATCGCCAATTGGGGGCCGATCCGGCGCCGGATGGAGAAGGAGCGCGTCGACGAGGCGATCCGGCGCCTTCAGATCGACACCCGCGCCCAGGCCGAGGTCCAGCGCCTCTCCGGAGGCAACCAGCAGAAGGTGACGATCGCCCGCTGGATCGCCACCGGCGCCCGTGCCGTCCTCTGCTTCGATCCGACCCGCGGCATCGACGTCGGCACCAAGCGCGAGATCTACGGCCTTCTCCGGGAACTCGCGGCACAGGGAACCTCGGTGCTCCTCTACACCTCCGAACTCGAGGAGGTGCAACTCGCCTGTGACCGCGTCGTGGTCATCTTCGGCGGCCGCGTGGTCGATACCATGCCCGCCGCGGAAGCCGATGAGCCGACGCTGATGCGCGCGGCATACGGCCTGCCGCGGGGCGCCGCCATGCCGGCGGGGATCTCCGCCTCGACGGGCGCCTCCGCATGAGCCGCTTCCTCAAGAGCAATGCGTGGGTGATCGGGCTGTTCGCGCTCCTCGCGGCCCTCCTCGTCGTGACGCGGATCATCCAGCCCAATTACGGGGCGGCGGGCATCGTCTCGCTGGTCAGCGCATCCCTTCCCTTCGCCTTTGCCGCCGCTGCCCAGACGGTGGTGGTGATCGCCGGCGGCATCGACCTCTCCATCGCCTCGATGATGGCGCTGACCAGCGTCACCGCGGCGGTGCTGATGGACGGCGCGAGCCCGGAATTCGCGATCGTCGCGGTCGGTCTCGTGCTGCTGCTCGGCCTCTGCCTCGGCGCGATCAACGGCGCCCTGATCGTCATCACGCGCGTGCCGGACATCGTCGTCACGCTCGCCATGCTCTTCGTCTGGCAGGGCGCCGCGCTTCTCGTCCTGCCCTCGCCCGGGGGCGCCGCGGCCGACTGGCTGAAGGCGCTCGTCGTCGGCACGGTTTCCATCCCCGGGGTTCCGGTCGAGATCACCCGGTGGATCCCGCGGGGACTGGTGCTGCTTGTCGTCTGCCTCGCGGTGGTCTTCGTGCCGCTCTACCGCTCACGCCTGGGCCTGTCGATCTACGCCATCGGCAGCAACAACCTCGCCGCGTTCCGCAGCGGGGTGGCGGTGGGACGCACGCGCATCGCGGCCTACTCCCTCGCCGGCCTCTTCGCCGCGATGGGCGGCCTCGTCCTCACCATGAGCACCGGCATCGGCGCACCGATCCCGGGGCCCTACCTGCTCGCGAGCGTCGCCGCCGTCGTCCTCGGCGGCGTCGCCCTCACCGGCGGCGTCGGCGGCATCGTCGGCCCGATCGTCGCGGTCTTCATCCTGCGCCTCGTGCGCAGCGACCTCACCTTCCTTGCGGTCGACCCCAACGTCACCACGATCATCGAAGGCACCATCATGGTGGTCGTCGTGATGTTCGGTGCGCTGCTCGCCCTGCGGAGGCGCAAGTCATGACGACGACCACCGCCGAGACAGCCCCCTCGGTGCCTTTCGGCCGCCGGGTGCGCCGCTTCATGGCCGACCACCCGATCGTGCCGCTGATCGTGCTGTTCGCCCTTCTCATCGTCGCGCTCGAACTGCTCCGGCCGGGGATCGTCAACGAGCGCTGGATGGCCAACACGGTCAAGTTCGCAATACCGCTCGCGATCCTCGCCGGCTGCCAGACCATGACGATGCTCACCGGCGGCATCGACCTCTCGGTGTCGACGGCCGCGACGATGAGCGCCTTCATCGTCGCCACCCAGACGCCGGTCCACGGCCCGTGGGTCGCGATGATGATCGCCGTCGTGCCCGGCCTCGTCATCGGCCTGGTGAACGGGATCGGCGCCGGCATCTTCCGGGTCCACCCACTGATCATGACGCTGGGCACCGGCCTGATCGGCATCGGCGTCCTCCAGGTCTACCAGCGCTCGGTGATCGCCACCGGCTCGGCCATCCCGGAGTTCCTCGCCTGGCTGGGCACCGGCGTCACCAACGGCTTCCCGAATGCGCTCCTCCTGTTCGTGCCGGTCGCGGCGCTGATCATCTACATCCTCCGCAGCACCGGCTTCGGGCGCCTCCTCTACGCCGTCGGCGACAACGAGAAGGCGACGCGGATCGCCGGTGTCCGCTACGCGCAGGTGATCATCGCGGTCTACATCTTCTCCGGCTTCCTCGCGGCCGTGGCGGGCCTCCTCTATGTCGGCCTGATCAAGGCGCCGTCCCTGTCGCTCGCCGAGCCGCTGCTCCTGCCGTCGGTCGCCGCCGCGGTGATCGGCGGGACATCCATCTTCGGCGGCCGCGGCGGCTATCCCGGCACCATCGTCGGCGCGCTGATCCTCACCGTCCTCACCACGCTGCTCACCATCCTGCAGATGCCGGAGGGCCTTCGCGGCGTCCTGTTCGGCCTCATCATCCTGGTGGTCACCGCGATCTACATCCGCATCACGTCGGACACCTGAGGCCTCGGCGGCGCGAGGCTACTGGAACGCGGTCTCCGCGAAGCTCCGGAGCTTGCGCGAATGGAGCCGCTCGGGCTCCATCGAGCGCAGCTTCTCCATCGCCCGGATGCCGATGTCGAGGTGCTGGCTGACCTGCCTGCGATAGAAGTCCGAGGCCATGCCGGGCAGCTTCAGCTCGCCATGGAGCGGCTTGTCGGAGACGCAGAGCAGCGTGCCGTAGGGCACCCGGAAGCGGAAGCCGTTGGCGGCGGCCGTCGCCGATTCCATATCGAGCGCCACGGCGCGCGACTGCGAGAAGCGCTGCACCGGCTCGCGGTGGTCGCGGAGTTCCCAGTTGCGGTTGTCGATGGTGGCGACGGTGCCGGTCCGCATGATGCGCTTGAGCTCGTAGCCCGACAGGCCCGTCACCTCGGCCACCGCCTCCTCGATCGCCACCTGCACCTCGGCGAGCGGCGGGATCGGCACCCAGGTCGGCAGATCGGCGTCGAGCACGTGGTCCTCGCGGACATAGCCGTGGGCGAGCACGTAGTCGCCGAGCGCCTGGCTGTTGCGGAGGCCCGCACAGTGCCCGAGCATCAGCCACGCATGGGGACGCAGCACCGCGATGTGGTCGGTGATGGTCTTGGCGTTCGACGGACCCACGCCGATATTGACCATGGTGATGCCCATGTGGTCGGGCCGCGTCAGGTGGTAGGCGGGCATCTGGGGCAGCCGGTCCAGCTTCACCCCGGAGGTGGGGGCCTCGGCCCCGCCAGGCGTCGTCAGGTTGCCCGGCTCGACGAGGCTCACATAGTCGCTGCCGCCGGCGGCCATCATCAGGCGCGCCTTGGTGACGAACTCGTCGATGTAGAACTGGTAGTTGGTGAAGATCACGAAGTTCTGGAAATGCTCCGGGGCGGGCGCGGTGTAGTGCGGCAGGCGGTGGAGCGAATAGTCGACGCGCGACGCGGTGAAGGGCGCGAGCGGCAGCGGCGTGCCCGGGGCGGGGTGATAGGTGCCGTTGACGATCGCATCGTCCATGACCGCGAGGTCGGGCACGTCGAAGAAGTCGCGGAGCGGGCGCTCGATGCGATCACTCAGTTCGCCCTCGACATGGATGCCGTCGGGAAAGGCGAAGTGCAGCGGGATCGGCTCGCTCGACGGGCCGACCGCAAGCCTCACGCCGTGATTGCGGATGAGGAGGCGGAGCTGCTCGAGGAGGTAGCCGTGGAAAAGCTCCGGCCGGGTGATCGTGGTCGCATAGACACCGGGGCCCGCCACGTGACCGTAGGAGAGACGCGAGTCGATCTGCGCGTAGGTCGCGGTCTCGATCAGCACTTCCGGGTAGGTGGCCCTCACCCGGCCGGGAAGCGTTCCCGCCCGCAGCAGTTCGATGAACTGGTCGCGGAGGAACGCGGTGTGCGCATCGTAGATGAGCGCGAGGCGCGCCAGCGCCGCCTCGGCATCGCTGAAGCGCTCGGCGGCGATACGCTTCGGGGTGAGCATCGCGGGGCGTTCAGGCATTGCGCCAGGGGGCTGGGCCAGCCGCGGCACGAA
>JAEZEN010000048.1 GCA_023433185.1 Pseudomonadota bacterium
GTGCGGGTCCGCGGCGACGACGTCGAGGTCGACCTCACCGGCTCCTCGCCGCAGGTGCCGACCGCCTTCAACGTGCCGTTCGAGGGCTCGACCAAGGTCGCCTGCTTCTTCGCCTTCCGCGCCCTCCTCCTCGACACCTACACCCACGCCGAATACATCCCGCAGAACGAGGGGTCGTTCCGGCCGGTGAAGGTGACCGCCCCGCTCGGCTGCATCTTCAACCCGATCGCCCCGGCCGCGGCCGAGGCGCGGTTCAGCCAGATCCAGCGCGTCGTCGACCTGATCATCAAGGCCCTCGCGCCGGTGCTGCCCGACAAGTGCACCGCCGGCAACGCGGCGGTGCTGTCCTTCGCCGCCTATTCCGGCGTGCGGCCGGGCGGCGACTACTGGGTGTTCCTCGAGGTCAACGAGGCGGCGATGGGCGGCCGGCCGCTGTCCGACGGGCCCGACACGATCGAGGAGCTGATGCGCAACACGCGCAACAATCCCCTCGAGGACCTCGGCATGCACCTGCCGCTGATCTGCGACCGCTACGAGGTGCGCGACGACGTGCCCCCGGGGCCCGGCAGGTTTCGCGGCGGCGCCGGCGTGGTGAAGGCGCAGCGCTACCTCTCGCCCGGCTTCATGACCCACGAGGCCGACCGCAACGAGGACGTGCCGTGGGGCGTCTTCGGCGGCCAGCCGGGCCATTGCGGCCGGGTGACGGTGACCCGCACGGCGACCGGCGAGGTGACCGACATGCCGGCCAAGTTCTCCGGGCTCCGCACCGAGACCGGCGACGTGATCACCTACTACTCCCCGGCGGGCGGCGGCTACGGCGACCCGCTGCAGCGCGACCCGGCGAAGGTGCTCGACGACGTCCTCGACGGCTTCATCGACGCGGGCCACGCCCGCGCGGCCTACGGGGTCGTGCTCAAGGAAGTTGACGACGGATACGGATGGGCGCTCGATAGCGAGGCGACCACCGCCCTGCGGGCCGGGATGGCCGCGTAGGGAAGAAGCGTCCCGGGGCAGCGCCCCGCGACCAGACTGGAGTGGACTGGCAGGTAGGCAAACGCAGGCAACAGGGGAATTGCTCGATGAAAAAGGCAGACACGTTCCTGAAGAAGTCGGTTTCTCGCCGGTCGGTGCTGAAGGGCGGCGCCGCGATCGCCGGCGTCACGGCGGTCACCGGATTTCCGACCGTCTGGGCGCAGAACATCAAGGACATCACCCTCAACCACACCGGCATGTCCTATTCGACGATCGCCGACATCGGCCGCCAGGCCACCCTCGACCTCGGGTTCAAGGTCGAGATGTCGGTGACCGACCACCCCGGCCTCACCAACCGGATGATCCAGGACCCGAACTCGATCGACATCGCCGACGCCGAGATCTGGCAGACCAAGGTCTTCGTGCCGGCCGGCGTCACCCAGGCGGTTGACCCCAAGAAGATCGCGCTCTGGGACAAGATCACGACGCTCTACACCCAGGGCACCTTCGCCGGGCAGCCGGTGTCGCGCGAGGGCGACTCGCCGTTCGAGTTCATGTACCGCGACTCGATCGACGGCACGTCGTTCCATGACGGCCCGTCGGACTGGGCGACGTTCCTGCCCGGTGCCTTCAACGCCGACACGCTCGGCATCCGTCCCGACCTGATCGACCGCCCGATCACCAAGTGGGGCGATCTCCTGTCCGACGAGTTCAAGGGCAAGACCGCGATCCAGAACATCCCGACCATCGGGATCATGGACGCGATCATGGCCTGCGAGTCGGCCGGGTTCGTGACGTACGGCGACAAGGGCAACCCGACCCAGGAGGAGCTGACCCAGACGATCGCCAAGCTGATCGAACTGAAGCGGGCCGGCCACTGGCGGGCGCTGTGGAACACCTTCGACGAGTCGGTGAACCTCATGGCCGCCGGCGAGGTGGTGATCCAGTCGATGTGGTCGCCGGCGGTGACCGCCGTCCGCACCCAGGGCATCAACTGCGTCTACCAGCCGCTCGAGGAAGGCTATCGCGGCTGGGGCAACGGCCTCGCCCTGATGAGCCATCTCGACGGCATCAAACGCGACGCCGCCTACGAGTACCTCAACTGGTACATCTCGGGCTGGGTCGGCGGCTTCATCGCCAAGCAGGGCTACTACATCTCGGTGCCCGAGATGGCGAAGAACTTCCTCGACGAGAACGAGTGGGGCTTCTTCTACGAGGGCAAGCCGGCGACCGCCGACATCACCAGCCCGACCGGCGAGAAGACCAACTCCGCCGGCGAGATCCGCGACGGCGGCTCGTTCGAGGAACGCTTCTCGAAGGTGGGCGTGTGGAACAACCTCATGGACGAGGCCGAGTTCCTGTTCGCCAAGTGGAACGAGTTCAACGCCGCCTAGCCACCCGCGGCATGCGAAGCCAGGGAGCGGCGGCCGCCGCCGCTCCCGACCGCCCCCCGACAAGCGCGGCGCATTGCGACAAACAAGGACGACGCCTGAATGAGCCCCGGTCCGGAAGCGAACAAGAAGTCCCTGCTTTCGACCTATCTCCAGGTCACGCCGCTGACCGTGGTGCTGCTCCTGTTCTTCGTGGTGCCGGTGGCGCTGGTCGTGCTCGTCAGCTTCTTCCGCTACCAGATGCTCGTCGGCATCGTGCCGACCTTCACGCTCAGGAACTATGTCGACATCCTGACCAACCCGACGACCTGGTCGCTCTACGCCTCGACGCTCAAGTTCACGCTGATCGTGCTCGCCATCACCTTCGTGCTGGGCTTCTGGGTGGCGTATTTCCTCGTCTTCCACGTCCGCAACCTGCTGACGGCGATCGCCCTCTTCCTCGTCTGCACGGTGCCGTTCTGGACCTCGAACATCATCCGCATGATCTCCTGGCGCCCGGTGCTCGGGCGGGAGGGCCTGATCAACAACGCGCTGGTTCAGAACGGCATCGTCGCCGAGCCGCTGGAGTGGCTCCTCTACTCCGACTTCTCGGTGATCGTCGCCTATGTCCACCTCTTCACGCTGTTCATGATCGTCCCGATCTTCAATTCGATGGCGCGCATCGACAAGTCGCTGCTCGAGGCGGCGGTCGACGCCGGCGCCACCCGATGGGGGGTCATCTGGAACGTGGTCCTGCCGCTGTCGAAGACCGGCATCGCCCTCGGCGCCCTCTTCGTCGTCACCCTGGTGATGGGCGACTTCTTCGTGGTCACGGTGATGAGCGGCGGGCTCTCCGGCTCGGCCACCTCGGGCATGTTCAACGACCTCCAGTTCCTCAACTACCCCCGTGCCGCGGCCAATGCCGTCATCCTCCTCGTCATCGTCCTCCTCATCGCCGTCGCCATCTTCCGGCTGGTCGACGTGCGCAAAGAGCTGGTGAAGTAAGATGTCCGCCCCCTCCTACGGCCGCCGCCCCTGGACCTTCTACGTGCTCGCGGCCCTGTTCACGCTGTTCGTCATCTTCCTCTACGGGCCGATGATCGCGATCCTGATCCTCTCGTTCCAGGGGCCGTCGGCGGCGCTGGTCTTCCCGCTCCGCGACCCCTCGCTGATGTGGTTCGACGAACTCTTCAACCCGCGGCGGGTCGGCGACGTGGCCGGCGCCTTCTCGCGCTCGCTGCCGCTGGCGCTGATCGTCATGGTGCTCACCGTGTTCATCTCGGTGACCGCGGGATTCGCCTTCCGGCGCCGGTTTCCCGGCTCCGGCGCGATCTTCTACACCGCCATTGCCAGCCTGATCGTCCCCGGACTCGTCCTGTCCATCGGTATCCTTGTCACCTTCCGCTATCTCGGGATGTCGGCTTCCTGGTACGGATCGGCGCTCGGCGCGCACCTGTCCTGGGCGGTCCCCTTCGGGCTCCTGATCATGTTCGCCGTGCTCGGCCGGCTGAACCCCTCCTACGAGGAAGCCGCCTACGATCTCGGCGCCAGCAAGTGGCAGACGGTGAAGAACGTCGTCCTGCCGATCGTCTTCCCCGGCATCATCGCGGTCGGGCTGTTCGGCTTCACGCTCTCCTACGACGAGTTCCCGCGCAGCTGGCTGACGGTGGGCAGCCGGAACACCCTGCCACTCGAGATCTGGACGATGACCACCAACGTCACGTCCCCCGCCCTCTATGCCCTCGGCACCGTGACGACCGTCGTGTCCTTCGTCGTCATTGCGCTCGCGCTCTCCTCGATCCTCATCATTCAACGCAGGCGGTCACGTTAGGACTATGAGCAGCACGCAAGCCAGCACGGCGATGCCGGCCGGGCAGAAGAGCGGAGAGATCCGGCTCGTCGACCTCGCCAAGAAGTTCGGCAACACCTATGCGGTGGAGAACATCAACCTGACGATTCCGCACGGCTCCTACTGCTGCCTTCTCGGTCCGTCGGGCTGCGGCAAGACGACGATCCTGCGCATGATCGCGGGGCACGAGACCCCGAGTTCGGGCCAGATCTTCATCGGCGACCAGATGGTGGTCGGCAAGTCGCCGGTCGAGCGCGGCACCGCGATGATGTTCCAGAGCTACGCGCTCTTCCCGCATCTCACCATCGCCGACAATGTCGGCTTCTACCTGAAGATGCGCGGGGTGCCCAAGGCCGAGCGCCGCGACCGGGTCGAGGAGATGCTGAAGCGGGTCCAGCTCGAGCAGTTCCGCAACCGCATGCCCGCCCAGCTCTCCGGCGGCCAGCAGCAGCGCGTCGCGCTCGCCCGCTCGCTGATCACCAACCCGAAGGTGCTGCTCCTCGACGCGCCGCTGTCGGCGCTCGACGAGTTCCTGCGGCTCAGGATGCGCGGCGAACTGCGCAACCTCCAGACCGAACTCGGCATCACCTTCGTCCACGTCACCCATACCCAGCCCGAGGCGATCGCCCTCGCAGACATGGTGGTGGTGATGGATACCGGCCGCATCGACCAGGCCGACACCGCCGAGATGATCTTCAACCGCCCCAAGACGCCCTATGTGGCGCGCTTCATGGGCGGCCAGAACGTGCTCACCGGCCTGGTCGAGGGGCATGGCGGCGGGCTCCTCCGGCTGCGCTCGCCGAGCGGATCGACCTTCGAGGTGCCGCTCGACGGGCCGCCGCCGCCGGCCGGACAGCCGCTTTCGATCGCGCTCCGACGCGACCATGTCCGCCTCGCCAAGGTGGTTTCCGACGACGCCGGCAAGGGCGTCAACGAGATCGCCGGCACGGTGACCGCGACCGAATACCAGGGCAGCTACGTCAAGGTGACGATGGATATCGGCAACGGCCTCTTCGTCGCCAACGTCACCGACCGCGACTATGCCGCCGACCCGGTCGTCACCGGCGACCGGGCGGTGGCGCACTGGAAGGCCGCCGACGTTCACGTGCTGGCCCAGGTGGACACGGGCGCGGAGGCCGACTTCGATTTCGATTCATCGCACTGAGACGGCGAGCACGGGAGGGACGGCCGGGGACAGGTAGCGCAGGAAGCCAGCCGGGATCGGCCCGCGGCGGTGCTTCCGGACCAGAAGAGCGGCAAAACGGACAGCGACGGGACGAACCCCCGCGCACGGCGGCATTGTCGTGCGCGAACGGTGAGCCCTTGTCGCGGCGATCGCGGGAGGCGAGGCGTCCCCACCCGCGGCGAGGAGGAGATGGACGTGGCAGACATCGAAGCAATCGCCGACCGCACCGCCACAGGCATCGCGGCCGCCTATCGTTCGGGGGAGACCGATCCGGTCGAGCTCGTCGAATGCCTGCTCGCGCGCATCGACCGCAGCCGCGGCGACAACATCTTCATCACCGTCATGCCGGAACGGGCCCGCCGCGAGGCCGCGGCATCGGCGCGGCGCTACCGGGCGGGACGCCCGCTGTCGACGCTCGACGGTGTGCCGATCGGCTGGAAGGATCTCTTCGACGTCGCCGGGGCACGGACCACGGCCGGCTCGCGCGTGCTGGGCGAAGGCGAGATCAAGACCCGGGACGTGGGCGTGACGGCCAATGCCGCCCGGATCGGCATGGTGACGGTCGGCAAGCTCAACATGACCGAATTCGCCTATTCGGGCCTCGGCCTCAACCCCCACTACGGCACGCCCGCCAATCCCAACAGCCCCGACATTCGCCGTTCCCCGGGCGGATCGTCCTCAGGCAGCGGCGCGTCGGTCGCGGCCCGGCTCCTGCCCTGTGCCGTCGGATCCGACACCGGCGGCTCGGTCCGCATCCCCGCCTCCTATAACGGCGTGGTCGGCTACAAGACCAGCCACGGGCGCGTCGACACCGCCGGCGTGGTTCCCCTCGCCCGCACCTACGACACCGTCGGCCCGCTCGCCCGCTCCGTCGAGGACTGCATCATGCTCGACCGGGCGCTGCGGGGTACGGTGGGCGCGGAACTGACGCGCGCCGACTCCCGTGAACTGACCCTTCTGGTCCCGCTCAACCAGGTCACCGAGGGGCTGGAGGATGCGGTCGGCGACGCATTCGAGCGCTCGCTCGCGACACTCGCCGCAGCGGGCGTCAGGGTCCGTCGCGAACATGTCGACGCCCTCGATGCCGTCATGGACCTGACCGCCCGCCACGGCACGCTGACCGCGGCCGAGGCCTACCACGAGTTCCAGGCGCTGATCGACGGCGAACGGGTCGGCGAGATCGACCGCCGCGTCGTCAGCCGGATCATGGACGGCAAGCGCATGTCGGCCCACGACGTGATCGCCATCCAGCGCGGGCGGATCGCCATCCGCTCGGCGCTCCGCGAGCAGATGGCCGGCGCCCTGCTCGCCTGGCCGACGACGCCGATCACGGCCCCCGAACTGGCGCCGCTCGAGGCGAGCGACGAGACCTTCCACCGCACCAATCTCCTGACGCTGCGCAACACCATGCCGGGCAACGTGCTCGATCTCTGCTGCGTCGCGATGCCCAACGGCCGCAGCGCCGCGGGCATGCCGACGAGCCTCCTCGTCTCCGCGAGCCACGGCGAGGACGAGCGCCTGCTCGGCGCGGCGATCGAGATCGAGCGCGTGATCGGGGAGGCGGAATGAGACGCCGTCCGCCATGATCGCCCACAACGCAGACCATCCCTCGGCCGCCCGCAGGCGGCCCCCGGACGAGAAGAAGGAGGAGGAACATGTCCCGGATCGTCAACGTCGCCGCGGCCCAGATGGGCCCGATCGCCCGGTCCGAGACCCGGCGCGACGCCGTGCGACGGCTGATCGCGATGATGCGAGAGGCGAAGGCGCGCGGCGCCGAACTCGTCGTCTTTACCGAGCTGGCGCTCACCACCTTCTTTCCGCGCTGGCTGATCGAGGACGAGGCCGAACTCCACGCCTACTACGAGACGGCGATGCCGGGGCCGGAGACCAGGCCGCTCTTCGACGAAGCGAAGGAACTCGGCGTCGGCTTCTATCTCGGCTTCGCCGAACTGGTCGTCGAGGACGGGAAGAAACGCCGCTTCAACACCGCCATCCTCGTCGACCGGACGGGCACGATCATCGGCAAGTACCGGAAGGTCCACCTGCCCGGCCACGCCGAGCCCCAGCCCGGCCGCACCCACCAGCACCTCGAGAAGCGCTACTTCGAGCCCGGCAATCTCGGCTTTCCGGTGTTCCGCGGATTCGGCGGCGTCATGGGCATGTGCATCTGCAACGACCGCCGCTGGCCGGAGACCTACCGGGTGATGGGCCTCCAGCAGGTCGAGATGGTCATGTTCGGCTACAACACGCCCTTCGACCATACCGGCCACCCCGACATCGACGGCTTGACCAGCTTCCACAACCATCTATCGATGCAGGCGGGCGCCTATCAGAACGCGACCTGGGTGATTGGAACGGCCAAGTGCGGGACCGAGGAAGGCTCGAGGATGGTGGGACAGAGCGCGATCATCGCCCCCTCGGGCGAGATTGTCGCGCAGGCCGTCACGCTCGAGGACGAGGTCATCACCGCGGCTTGCGACCTCGACATGGGCAAGCGCTACCGCGAGACCATCTTCAACTTCGCCAAGCACCGCGAGCCGGAGGCCTACCGGCTCATCGTCGAGCGGAAGGGCGCGATCCCGCCGCCGGAGGCCTGACGGCCCGCTGACAGGACCATGTGAACGAGAATCGGGAGAGGAGATCAACGTCATGTCGACAGTCATCAAGGACGGCACCATCGTCGCCGCCGACCGCACCTACAAGGCCGACATCCTGGTCGAAGGCGAGAAGATCGCCGCCATCGGCGACGACCTCAAGGGCGACACGGTGGTCGATGCCGGCGGCGCCTACGTGATGCCGGGCGGCATCGATCCGCATACCCATCTCG
>JAEZEN010000050.1 GCA_023433185.1 Pseudomonadota bacterium
CGGCGGGGGGGGGCGGCGGGGGGCGCCGCCGGTGCGGCGCCCTCCCCCGTATTCCCGTCCCGGCCGGAGCCCGGCGCGGGACGCTCGCGGGACCTTTCGGCCCTACTTCAGTTCGACCTTGGCGCCGGCGCCTTCGAGCTGGGCCTTGAGCTTCTCGGCCTCGTCCTTCGACACGCCTTCCTTGACCGCCTTCGGGGCGGCCTCGACCAGGTCCTTGGCCTCCTTGAGGCCGAGCGAGGTGATCGCGCGCACTTCCTTGATCACGTTGATCTTGTTGGCACCCGCCTCGATGAGCATGACGTTGAACTCGGTCTGCTCCTCGGCCGGAGCCGCGGCGGCGCCACCGCCGGCGGCCATCATGGCGACCGGAGCGGCGGCGGAAACGCCCCACTTCTCCTCGAGCATCTTCGAAAGCTCGGCCGCCTCGAGGACGGTGAGCTGCGAGAGGTCTTCAACAATCTTGGAAAGATCGGCCATTTTCTAGTTTCCCTTGTTCGGTTCGAACCGTTGGATATCCGTGAACTCAGTCCTATGCCGCGCTCTTCTCGGCGTAGGCCGAAAGAACCCGTGCAAGCTGCGACGGCGGGGCGTTCAGCACCCGCACGACCTTGGTCGCCGGCGCGGCGATCAGTCCCACGAGCTTGCCGCGCAGTTCGTCAAGCGACGGCAGCGAGGCGAGGGCCTTGATCCCCTCCGCATCGAGGGCCGTGCGTCCCATCGCGCCGCCGCGGACAACGAGCTTCTCGTTGGTCTTGGCGAAATCGATGGCGACCTTCGCCGCGGCGACCGGGTCCTTCGAGTAGGCGACGACGGTCGGCCCCTCGAAGAGATCCGAGATCTGCTCGGCGTCCGTGCCCTTGAGGGCGAGCTTGACGAGGCGGTTCTTTGCGACCTTCACCCCGGCGCCGGCCTCCCGCATCCTGCCCCTGAGGGCAGTCATCTGGGCGACCGTCAGTCCGGAGTAGTGGGCGACGACGATCACGCCGGTGTCCGAGAACACCGACGAGAGCGTTTCCACGAGCTGGCTTTTTTCCGCTCTATCCACACTCTCTCTCCACTTGGCGACCATCGCGAGATGGGACCGCCGGGTTGCACCTGCCATGCCGGATGGGTCCGTCATGGCGACTCCGACCTGTCCCCCGTACGGCGTGTCGCCACGCCGGATGGGCCGCGTAGAGGTTCGAACCGGGAAACCCGGCTCCCTCCCATCTATTGCAGGCAATCCAATTAAGCCGGCCACCCGGCGCCCGCAGTCTCGGACAGGACCACCGGGCCGACACTTGCCGGACCGGAATGCGCTTGCTCGACAACAATGCTGAAAAAGCCCTGGTCTCTCTTAGAAAGTTCCCGAAGGATGCCTAAGAGGGGTGCCATGTCACCATGTTTTCGAGAGACGCATGAGGACGCACCGCGAAAGGGCCGGCGCGCCCAATCGGCTATTTAGACAGTCCCGAACGAAATGCCAAGCCCCAATCTCAGAAAAGTTCCGAAATCGTGTCTTCCCGGGCGATCGGGACCGAAGGACCGCCGGTCGGCACGAGGCCGTCCGGCGGCATTCCGATCGTCGGGCGTCAGTTCGCCGCCGCGCCGAGCGAGGCGGGATCGACCTTGACCCCGGGGCCCATGCTCGAGGAGACCGCGACCCGGCGGAGATAGGTGCCCTTGGCCCCCGACGGCTTCGCCTTCTGGACCGCATCGGCGAAGGCCTTGATGTTCTCGACCAGCTGCACGTCGCCGAAGCTCGCCTTGCCGATGCCGGCCTGGACGATGCCGGCCTTCTCGACGCGGAACTCGACCGCACCGCCCTTGGCCGCCGCCACCGCGCCGGCGACGTCCTGCGTCACCGTCCCCACCTTGGGGTTCGGCATCAGGCCGCGCGGGCCGAGCACCTTACCCAGACGACCGACGAGCGGCATCATGTCGGGGGTCGCGATACAGCGGTCGAAATCGATCTTGCCGGCCTGCACCTGCTCGACCAGATCCTCCGCGCCGACCACGTCGGCACCGGCCGCCCTGGCCTCGTCGGCCTTGGGGCCGCGGGCGAAGACGCCGACGCGCACCGTGCGGCCCGAACCGTTGGGCAACTGGCACACGCCACGCACCATCTGGTCGGCGTGGCGGGGATCGACGCCGAGGTTCAGGGAGACCTCGACGGTCTCGTCGAACTTGGCGTTCGCCCGCGACTTCACGAGGGCGATCGCCTCATCGAGCGGATAGAGCTTCGCCTGATCGATGCCCTCGCGGGCGGCTTTGATACGCTTGCCTACATGCGCCATGATCAGCCCACCACCTCGAGGCCCATCGACCGGGCCGAACCTTCCACCATCTTCATCGCGCCTTCGATATCGTTGGCGTTCAAGTCCTTCATCTTGGCCTCGGCGATCTCGCGAACCTGGTCGCGGGTGACCGAGCCGGCCGTGCCGCGGCCGGGCGTCTTGGAGCCCGACTTGAGGTTGGCCGCCTTCTTGAGGAAGAAGCTCACCGGCGGCGTCTTCATCTGGAAGGTGAAGGACTTGTCCTGGTAGTAGGTGATCACCACCGGGACGGGAGAGCCCTTCTCCATCTCCTGGGTCTGGGCGTTGAACGC
>JAEZEN010000067.1 GCA_023433185.1 Pseudomonadota bacterium
CGCCGATCTTCCAGGTCGCCGACTACGGCCTCGTCGGCGACGTCTTCACGCTGCTGCCCGAGCTCGAGAAGGCGCTGTAACGGCCCGTCCGCCCGGGCAGGGCCCCCGGGTCGGCGGAAATCCGCGACGGGCGCCCTACATCACCTTGACAAGGCTCGGAGCAATGGCCGATCTGTGCTGACCGCGCCGGGAGCCGGGAGCCGGGAGCCAAATGGGTCAGATCGACAGGATCGGTGTCATCGGGGCAGGACAGATGGGCGGCGGCATCGCCCATGTCTGCGCGCTTGCCGGCTACGATGTCGTCCTTCACGATGTCTCGGCCGAGCGTCTCAAGTCGAGCCTCGCCACCATCCACGGCAACATGGCCCGCCAGGTCTCCTCCGGAAAGGTGACGGAGGCCGATCGCGACGCCGCGCTCGCCCGGATCGCCTCGAGCGCCGAGACCGAGGGCCTCGCCGACAGCGACCTGGTGATCGAGGCGGCGACCGAGAACGAGAAGGTCAAGCGCGAGATTTTCACGGCGCTGTCCCTTGTCCTCAAGCCCGAGGCGATGATCGCCACCAACACGTCGTCGCTGTCGATCACTCGCCTCGCCGCGGCGAGCGACCGGCCGGAGCGCTTCATCGGCATCCACTTCATGAACCCGGTGCCGGTGATGGAACTGGTCGAGGTGATCCGCGGCATCGCCACCGACGAGCCGACCTTTGCCGCCGCCAAGGAGATTGTCGGCCGCCTCGGCAAGACCGTGGTCGTCGCCGAGGATTTCCCCGGCTTCATCGTCAACCGCATCCTCCTGCCGATGATCAATGAGGCGATCTACACCCTTCACGAGGGCGTCGGCACCGTGACCGCGATCGACGGCGCCATGAAGCTCGGCGCCCACCATCCGATGGGTCCGCTGCAGCTCGCCGACTTCATCGGCCTCGATACCTGCCTGTCGATCATGCAGGTGCTCTACGAGGGCCTCGCCGATACGAAATACCGGCCGTGCCCGCTGCTCGTGAAGTATGTCGAGGCGGGATGGCTTGGCCGGAAGGTCGGCCGGGGCTTCTACGACTACCGCGGCGAGGCGCCGGTCCCGACCCGCTGACGCCGGCCACGAGACGGAAGCCGGGCCGTCGCCGGCCGGTTCGTGCTACAGCCTTCTCGTCGGTCGAACCAGGAAGGCACGCCCAGTTGGCACTCGATGTCCCGACGCTGATCGCGGTCGAAGCCTTCATCGCTGCCGTGAGTGCGGGCGTCATCCTGCTCGCGTCCACGCACTGGCGGGATTCGCGCGGCTGTCTCTGGTGGGCACTGGCCGGGGTCGCGACGGCGCTCGCCCTCGCCATGGTGCTGATCGGAGAACTCCGCAGTGCCGGCGACATCGTGCACTCGGCCTATACGGTCTTCGTGTTCGCCGCGGCGTGCTACTGGACCGGTGCCCGGGTTCTCGCCGGCCGCCGTCCGGTCTACGCGCTTCTTGCCGCCGGCCCGCTCGCCAAGTTCGTGATCGCCTTCCCGTCAGCGTTGCAGGTGCCGCAGGCGATGCAGCTCGAGATCACCTTCGCGATCGTCATGGGCTATCTCTTTGCGGGCGCAGTCGAGCTTGTGAAGAGTCGCGAGCGGGTGACGGCGCGCTGGTTCCTGGCTGGCCTGCTTCTCATACATGGCGGCTTCGTGTTGGCCGGCGCGGTCGAATCGCTGCTGGGCGAACTGCCGCCGATGCCGGTGGTCCCGCTTGGCTCCTGGTTCGCACTGATCCACTTCGAGACGATCGTGTTCTCGATCGGAGCAGCTGCCTTCGTCATCGCCTTCGCCCGGGAACGCGGCGAGATGCGCCAGCGGCGCCTGGCCGAGGTCGATGTCGTTACCGGGGTTGCGACGCGGCGCGCCTTCATCGCGGCGATGACCGAGGCGATGGAGCTGCGCGGATCCAATGCCGTGCCGCCCTCCGTCGCCGCTTTCGACCTCGACAACTTCAAGGCGATCAACGACACCCACGGCCACGCGATGGGCGACAGGGTGCTCAAGCTGTTCGGCGAGACCGTGCGGGGCGTCTCGCGGCGCCACGACCGCGTCGGGCGGATCGGCGGCGAGGAGTTCGCGCTGTTCCTGCCCGAGACGAGCCTCGCATCGGCGCTCGAAATCGGCGAGCGCGTCCGCGTGATGTTCGAGGCCGTCGGCCGCACCGTCGACGGGATCGAACTCGGCGCGAGCGTCAGCGTCGGCGTCGCGACCGCGGCGCGCGACTCGACGGTCCAGTCGCTGCTGATCGCCGCCGATGCCGGCCTCTACGAGGCCAAGTCGCGCGGCCGGAACCGCGTCGAGGCGGCGCCGCCGAGGCCGGGGCGTCAGGCCGCCGGTTCGCTGAGGGTCGCGTGACGCCGCAGGCTGTCAGACCGCCTCGATCCGGATGGCAAGCGCGTGGAGGCCGCGGTCGAACTCATCGGCGAGCGCCGCGTTGACCATGCGGTGCGCCTCGAGCCGGCTGCGTCCGGCGAAGGCTTCCGAGGCGATCCGCACGCGAAAGTGCGTCTCGCCTTCCGGCCGATGGCCGGCATGGCCCTTGTGGAGATGGGACTCGTCGACCACATTGACGCGTGCCGGCCGGAAGGCTTCCTCGAGCGTTCGGGTTATTCGTTCCTGAGCCGTCATCCTTCGGTACACCTTCGCATGTTCAATTCGCATCCGGCGTCTTGTCGGCCCCGGATGCCGTGACCATAATCGCCCGCGATGAACCTGAACTCCAAGTATTTCGACCGCATCCGCATCCGCCCCGACGAGGCATCCGCCGCGCCCGGGGAGGCGCCGCGCTGCGAATGGCCGGGCTGCCGGGAGGCCGGTGGCTACCGGGCGCCGAAGGGCCGCGACCGCGAGGGCGAGTACCACAATTACTGCCTCGGCCACGTGCGGGAATACAACAAGGCCTACAACTATTTTGCCGGGATGCCGGACGATGACGTCGTCGCCTTCCAGCGTTCCGCCTCGCTCGGCCACCGTCCGACCTGGAACATGGGTGTGGGAAAGACGGCGGCCAAGCCGCCGCGCGACTGGACCGAAACCATCGTCGACCCGTTCGGCTTCTTCAATGGCGGCGCCCGGAGACGCGAGAGCGAGGAGCCCCGGCCGCGGCGGACCCTGGGGAACTTCGCGCGGAAGTCGTTCGATGCGCTCGACCTCGAGGGCCACGAGACGGCGGCCGAGATCAAGGCGCGGTACAAGGAACTGGTGAAGCGGCTCCATCCCGACGCCAATGGCGGCGACCGCAGCCTTGAAGACCGCCTCCGCGAGATCATCCAGGCCTACCACTACCTGAAGTCGGCCGGTTTCTGTGCATGACGCCAGTGGCGGCGGCGCGACCGGTCTTGTATAAGCCGACGGCAACCCGCCGTAGCTGCGCGCGAAACGTCCTTCGCCGCCTCACGTCAAGAGCGAAACCGACGGTGCCGACGGCGCCAACGGGGGAATGATGACCGAAGCCATTGAACGGGCGCCCTTGCCCGACATGAAGATTTCCGTGCGGCAGGTCTTCGGGATCGACAGCGATCTCGAGGTGCCGGCCTATTCGTCGCCCGAGGAGCACGTCCCCGACCCGGACCCCGACTACCTGTTCGACCGCGAGACGACGCTCGCCATCCTCGCCGGCTTCGCCTACAACCGCCGCGTCCTCGTCTCGGGCTATCACGGCACCGGCAAGTCGACGCATATCGAGCAGGTCGCCTCGCGGCTCAACTGGCCCTGCGTCCGCGTCAACCTCGACAGCCATATCAGCCGCATCGACCTGATCGGTCGCGATGCCATCGTGCTGCGCGACGGGCTCCAGGTCACCGAGTTCCGCGACGGCATCCTGCCCTGGGCGCTCAAGCACAACATCGCGCTCTGCTTCGACGAGTACGACGCCGGCCGGCCGGACGTCATGTTCGTCATCCAGCGCGTGCTGGAGGTCTCGGGCAAGCTGACCCTTCTCGATCAGAACAAGGTCATCCGGCCGCACGAGGCGTTCCGCCTCTTCGCCACCGCCAACACCATCGGTCTCGGCGACACCTCGGGCCTCTATCACGGCACGCAGCAGATCAACCAGGGCCAGATGGACCGCTGGTCGATCGTCACCACCCTCAACTACCTGCCGCACGACCGGGAGGTCGACATCGTCGCCGCGAAGGTCGCCGCCTACCGCACGGCGGAAGGCCGCGCAACCATCGGCAGGATGGTGCGCCTCGCCGACATGACGCGGAACGCCTTCATCAACGGCGACCTGTCGACGGTGATGAGCCCGCGCACGGTGATCACCTGGGCGGAAAATGCCGGCATCTTCAGCGACATCGGCTTCGCCTTCCGGGTCACCTTCCTCAACAAGTGCGACGAGCTCGAGCGGGCCCTCGTGGCGGAGTTCTACCAGCGCAGCTTCAACGAGGAACTTCCGCAGTCGGCGGCCAACGTGGTGCTGAGCTGAGGGGGGGGTGCCTCAGCCCGTCTTCTCGAGCGTGGCCACGCGCCGTTCCAGCGCCTCGAGGCGCTCTTCGACCTCCGAGGCGGCGTAGCGGCCCAGCGCGCTCTCGCCGTTGATCGCGGGCCGGAGGCTTTCCAGGCGGGACTGCGTGTCCGCGAAGCCGCGGTCCACCTTCTCGTCCATCGCCTTGATCGCGGCGGGCAGTTCGCGAAGGATGGGAATCGTCTGGTTCTCGGCGTCGGCCATGACACCAGCTCCATGATCGTCGACTATGCGCCGCATTCCCGCTTATGGTAAGCACCGCAACGAGCCGTTGATCGCATGACCGCCAGCAATCAGAAGCCCGCCCCGCCGAGGGAATCCGCCGTCGATCCGTTCAAGCGCGCGGTGGCCGGCTGCATGCGGGCGATCGCGGCCAGTCCCGATCTCGAGGTCACCTTCGCCTCCGACCGGCCGATGCTCACGGGTGGGCGGGCCCGCCTGCCGGAGCCGCCGCGCAAGATGACGGCCGCCGACGTGGCCGTGACCCGCGGCCTCGGCGATTCGATGGCGCTCCGACTTGCCTGCCACGATCCGGGCGTTCACCGTTCCCGCCTCCCCGAGGGCAAGAATGCCCGGGCGGTGTTCGACGCGGTCGAGCAGGCCCGGGTCGAGGCCCTCGGTGCCATGCGCATGAGCGGCGTCGGCGAGAATCTCGCGGCCATGCTCGAGGACCGCTATCACCGCGGCAATTATCACGAGGTGACCGATCGCGCGGATGCGCCGCTCGAGGACGCGGTGGCGCTGGTGGTGCGCGAGCGCCTGACCGGCAAGCTGCCGCCGCAGTCCGGCCAGAAGGTCGTCGACCTGTGGCGCGGCTGGATCGAGGAGCGGGCCGGCGACGAGCTGGAGCGGCTTTCCCGGACCGTGGACGACCAGGGATCGTTCGCCGATGTCGTCCGCGACCTCATCGCGTCGCTCGACATGGGCGACGAACTCGGCGCCGAGTCGGGCGAGGATGACGACGACGACAGCGAGGCCGGCAACGCCGACGAAAGCGAAGGGGCCTCCGATGAGAGCGAGGGGGCCGATGCCGCGGCGCCGCAGGAGGTCGAGGCGTCCGCCGAGGAAGCCGAGGCCGGCGAGGGCGAGTCCTCCGAGGCCGACGCCGAGGATCTCATGGACGACGGCGAGATGTCGGATACGCGCGACACGGGCGAGGCCCGGCGCGCACCGACGCCATTCTCCAACCTGCCGCCGATGATCGACTACAGGGCCTTCACCACGCGCTTCGACGAGACCGTGCGGGCGGAGGATCTCTGCGATGCGGCGGAGCTCGACCGCCTGCGCTCCTATCTCGACAAGCAGCTCGCCAACCTCCAGGGCGCGGTGGCGCGCCTCGCCAACCGGCTCCAGCGGAGGCTCATGGCGCAGCAGAACCGCGCCTGGGACTTCGACCTCGAGGAAGGCCAGATCGATGCCGCCCGGCTGTCGCGGGTGGTCATCGACCCGATGCATCCGCTCACCTTCAAGATGGAGCGCGACACCGACTTCCGCGACACCGTTGTCACGCTGCTGCTCGACAATTCCGGCTCGATGCGCGGTCGGCCGATCACCGTCGCCGCGACCTGCGCCGACATCCTCGCCCGCACGCTCGAACGCTGCGGCGTCAAGGTCGAGATCCTCGGTTTCACCACCCGGGCATGGAAGGGCGGCCAGTCGCGGGAGGCCTGGCTCCAGGCCGGCAAGCCGGCGGCGCCGGGCCGGCTCAACGACCTCCGCCACATCATCTACAAGGCGGCCGACGCGCCCTGGCGGCGCTCGCGCCGCAATCTCGGGCTGATGATGCGCGAGGGACTTCTCAAGGAGAACATCGACGGCGAGGCGCTGGCCTGGGCCCATGGCCGGCTGATCGCGCGCCCGGAGCAGCGGAAGGTCCTCATGATGATTTCCGATGGCGCCCCGGTCGACGACTCGACCCTGTCCGTCAATCCCGGCAACTACCTCGAGCGTCACCTGCGCCACGTCATCGAGGAGATCGAGACCCGCTCGCCGGTCGAACTCATCGCCATCGGCATCGGTCATGATGTGACGCGCTACTATCGCCGCGCCGTCACCATCGTCGACGCAGAGGAACTGGCCGGCGCCATGACCGACAAGCTTGCGGAACTGTTCGCCGAGGAGGGCTCCGGCCGGCAGGGCGGCAGCGGCCGGGCCGGGCGGCGGGTCGCGGCGTGAGAGGATTCCGCCGGTGCGGCGCCGCGGCGCTGATCGTTTCCTGCCTTGCGACGGGCATCGCTTCGGGACCGGTCCTAGCGGCCGGCCCGGGCCTTCGCCAGATCGAGGTCTCGGCCAAGCCGATTGAGCGCTTCCTGCCGATGAGCGACGAGACCCGCTTCGGCGCGCTCGAGTTCCGCGGCGGGCTCGAGCTCTCGGCGTCGACCTCCGACTTCTCGGGCCTCTCCGGACTGGACTTCGCCTCCGATGGCCGCCTCTACGCGGTCACCGACCGCGGGTACTGGGTGCGGGCGCGGGCGCTCATCGAGGAGGGCAGGCTCGTCGGGGTCGCCGACGTCTTCGTCGCGCCCATCCTCAACCACGCCGGTCATCCGGTGTCGGGCAAGAAATGGAGCGACGCCGAGGGCCTGCGCTTCACCGAGCGGAACGGGCAGGAGACCGCCCTCGTCGTCTTCGAGCGGAGCAACGACGTCCGCGCCTTTGCCGGCCCCGACTTCCCGCTGTCGCGGTCGGTCGACGTGCCGCTGCCGGCGGGGACGAAGAAGATGAGCGGCCGCGACGGCGCGGAGGCGATCGCGATCGCACCGCCGGCCAGCCCCGTCGCCGGCGGCATGGTGGTCATCGCCGAGGTTCTTCGCGATACCGCCGGGAACACCCAGGCCTGGATCGTCGGGGGGCGCGATCCCGGCGACGTCTCGGTGGCGCGCCAGGGCGGCTACGATGTCTCCGATGCCGAGTTCCTGCCCGACGGCGATCTCCTCCTCCTCGAACGGCGCCTGGGGCTGCCGCTCGGGCTGTCGATCCGCATCCGCCGGATTCCGGCGGCCGAGATCCGGCCGGGGCGCACGATCGACGGCGCGGTGATCTTCGAGGCGGCGCTCGGCCACCAGATCGACAACATGGAGGGCCTGGCCGTCACCGAAGGGCCGGATGGCGAGACGCTCCTCGCGCTGGTCTCGGACGACAACCTGAATCCGCTGCAGCGCACGCTTCTCCTCCTCTTCGCCCTGATGGACGAGCAGGAGGCGACGTCCCTGCCGGCCGGCCCGGCGCCTGAATGAGAAACGGCGCCCGAAGGCGCCGCTTTCGCTCGGATTTCGTCGCGGCGCCTACTGGGCCGGGACGGCCGTGCGCTTCTCGATCTGCCGCTTGAGGCGACGGGCGTTGATCGACAGGTCGGTATCGCTCGCCTTGAGCAGGAACTTGTCGAGACCGCCGCGATGCTCGACCGAGCGGAGCGCGTGGGAGGTGATCCGCAGTCGCACGCTCTGGCCGAGCGCATCGCTGATCAGCGTCACCTGGCTCAGGTTCGGCATGAAGCGGCGCTTCGACTTGTTGTTCGCGTGGCTGACATTGTTGCCGGTCAGGACCGCCTTTCCGGTCAGTTCACAGCGCCGGGCCATGGCGTCATCCTTTTCAGTGCCCGTGGGACGGGTCCCGCCTTCTGGCGAGTGACTTCCGTCACGGAGGTTCGGAAAGGCGCCTCTATAGTGAGCCGGCGGTCGGGCGTCAAGGACGCCGGTCACGGCATCGGGGGTTTTGGCGAGGCGGATACGCGCCTATTGTGGGCGATGGTGGCGCCGAATCACCGACGGTTGCGAGCCGGGTATATCGAGTTAGGGCCGGGATCTTCCGGCAGGCGTGTCGCAATGAGGCCCATGTCCGCTTGGCGGATTCCATTCGGGGAGCGCAGCCGGCATCTCACCGGCCTCTTGGCCGTGCTCGCCGTCATGGCTGGATCGGGTGCCGGGTCGGTCGCGCTCGATTCAAGCGGCATCACCGATTTTCGCGCCACCTACGTCATTACCCTCGGCGGGACGGTGATTGGCCGGGCATCGGCCGAAAGCAAGTTCACCGGCAGTTCCTACGTCGCGGCGATCAAAGGGTCGACCAGCGGCATGTCGCGCATGGTCACCGACGCCACGGCCGCCCTGTCGGGGTCGGGCCAGATCGCCGGCAAGCGTATCCTGCCGGCGTCGTTCTCGCTCGACACGCTGGAGAACGGATTCGAGACACGGGTCCGGATGGCGATGAAGTCGGGAAAGGTCACCGATGTGCTCGCGGAGCCGAGCCTCTCCAGGGCCCCCGACCGTATCCCCATCACCCCGCTCCACAAGACCGACGTGGTCGATCCGCTCGGCGCCTTCCTCGTTCCGGTCGATCGTCCCGGACGGCAGGCCTGCGAGCGGGTGGTCAAGGTCTTCGACGGATGGACGCGATTCGATGTCGATCTCTACTTCAAGAGCATGAAGGCGGTCGACGGGGGCAGCGACACCTATGCCGGCGAGGTCGTGGTCTGCGGTGCCCGCATGATTCCGGTCGCCGGTCACCGGCTTGGGGGCGGTTCGATCTCCGACATGGTCGACAGCGAGCGTTCCGAAATCTGGCTCGTCCCGGTGGGCGACACGGGGCTGATGGTGCCCTATCGGATCGTGATCGGCACGCGCTGGGGCGACCTGACCGTGTTCGCCACCCGCTTCACCGCAACCGCCGCCGACAGGCGCGCCGCCCTGCAGTGAGGCTGGAGGGTTATCACCGTTATCCACAGCCGGAGACGCGCGTCGTGTGGATTGACTCCGGACGCGGCGTCTGAGTGATCCGGGCAGCTTGCACAGCCTTGCCACGGCCGTCCGGAATTCCAACATGTTGGGGGTGTATCCCCGGGATAGGGAAGATGTCGTAGGGAACGTGCGAGAACAGAGCCCTTGTCGCGATTCGGCCGGGTTTTGTTCCAGACTCGTTCCCTGATCATCGCCGGAAGCGATATTTTCCGCCGTTTTCCGCCATCGCATGCTAGAGGTGGAATCCAGTCGGGTGACCCGGGGCCCTGACCTGAACGGAGCGCCTGCAGAGTCGCATGAGCCTAGCGTCCCAACCCGGCGCCGCCGCCAGCAGCGGGCGGAACGTTGTCGCCGTCCTCGGTCCCACCAATACCGGCAAGACCCATCTCGCCATCGAGCGGATGCTCGCCCATTCCTCGGGGATGATCGGGCTGCCGCTCCGGCTGCTTGCCCGCGAGGTCTACAACCGCGTCGCATCGCGGGTCGGGGCCGATCAGGTCGCCCTCATCACCGGCGAGGAGAAGATCGTTCCGCCGACGGCACGCTACCGGGTCTGCACCGTCGAGGCGATGCCCTCGGAGACCGATGTCGCCTTCCTCGCGATCGACGAGATCCAGCTCGCCGGCGACCTCGAGCGCGGCCACGTCTTCACCGACCGGATGCTGCATCTCCGCGGCCGGGAGGAGACCCTCCTGCTCGGCGCGGCGACCATGCGCGGCATCGTCGCCAAGCTCCTTCCCGGCGCCAACATCGTGACCCGGCCGCGCATGTCGGTGCTTTCCTGGTCGGGCTCCAAGAAGATCACCCGGCTGCCGCGCCGGTCGGCCGCCGTCGCCTTCTCGGCGGACGAGGTCTATGCCATCGCCGAACTCATCCGCCGGCAGCGCGGCGGTGCCGCCGTCGTCCTCGGCTCGCTGAGCCCGCGCGCCAGGAACGCCCAGGTCGAGCTGTTCCAGTCGGGCGATGTCGATTTCCTCGTGGCCACCGACGCCATCGGCATGGGGCTCAACCTCGATCTCGACCACGTCGCCTTCGCCTCCGACCGGAAGTTCGACGGTTTCCAGTTCCGCAAGCTGACGGCCGCCGAACTGGGCCAGGTCGCGGGTCGCGCCGGCCGCCACATGCGCGACGGCACCTTCGGCGTGACCAGCCGCGTCGAGCCCTTCGAGGATGACCTCGTCCGGGCCCTCGAGACGCACCAGTTCCAGCCGGTCAAGATCGTGCAGTGGCGGAACCGCGACCTCGATTTCTCCTCGCTCCGGGCGCTGAAGGAGAGCCTCGACCGCCTGCCATCGGTCGAGGGCCTGAGCAAGGCGCCGCCGGCCGTCGATGTCGAGGCCCTCGCCGCCGTCTCGCGCGATCCCGCCGTCGCCGCCCAGGCCGCGTCCCGCGACATGGTCGCCCGCCTGTGGGAGGCGTGCCAGGTGCCGGACTACCGGAAGATCGCGCCCGCCAACCATGCCGAGCTCGTCACCACGCTCTTCGGCTTCCTGGCGCGTTCCGGCCGCATTTCGGACGACTGGCTCGACCGCCAGGTCACCTACGCGGATCGGAGCGAGGGCGACATCGATACCCTGTCCAACCGGATCGCCCATATCCGGACATGGACCTTCGTCGCGAACCGGCCCAACTGGCTCGACGATCCTACGCATTGGCAGGAACGCACGCGCGCTGTAGAGGATCGTCTCTCGGACGCGCTCCATGAGCGGCTGACCGCACGGTTCGTGGATCGCCGCACCAGTGTCCTGATGCGGCGACTGAAAGAGAAGGCGATGCTGGAAGCGGAGATCACGACGACCGGCGATGTTCTGGTCGAGGGGCAGCATGTCGGCCGGCTGGCGGGGTTCCGCTTCGAGGCGGACGCCGCGGCCGACGGCACCGACATCAAGGCGCTTCGCGCTGCCGCGGGCAAGGCGCTTGCCGGCGAGATCGCCGACCGGGCCGAGAAGGTGGCGACGTCGCCCAATCCGGATTTCGTCCTTGCTTCCGACGGCACGCTCCGCTGGCGCGGCGCCGTGATCGCCCGGATCGGGGAGGGCGACAGTATCCTCAGACCCCGGCTGATCCTCCTCTCCGACGACGTGCTTGCCGCCGGACCGCGCGAGCGCGTCCAGGCGCGCATCGACCTGTGGCTCGCAAGCCGCATCGAGACGCAGCTCAAGCCGCTGGTCGACCTTTCGACAGCCGAGACCCTCCCGCCGGCGGCGCGCGGCATCGCCTTCCGCCTGGTCGAGAATCTCGGCGTCGTCGAGCGCACCGAGATCGCCGAGGAGGTGAAGTCGCTCGACCAGGAATCGCGGGCCGGGATGCGCGCCCTCGGCGTCCGCTTCGGCGCGCACCACATCTATGTTCCGGCTCTCCTCAAGCCGGGTCCGGCATCGCTTCTTGCGGTGCTGTGGTCGGTCAAGCACGGCAATTCCGATCAGGCAGGCGATCTCATCCAGCTCACCGCTTCCGGCCGCACGAGCTTCAAGGCCGATGCCGCCTTCCCACGCGCGCTCTACCGGGTACTCGGCTATCGCGTCGCCGGTACCATGGCGGTCCGCGTCGACATCATGGAGCGGCTCGCCGACATCATCCGGCCGCTGCTCGCCTGGCGGCCTTCGCCCGCATCGCCCGTGCCGCCCGAAGGCGCCATCGATGGCCATGGCTTCCGCGTGACCGTGGCGATGACGTCCCTGCTCGGCTGTTCCGGCGAGGATTTCGCCTCGGTGCTTCGCGCCATCGGCTATCGGAGTGAACAGCGGCCCGCGCCGCCGACCCCGCCCATCGTCGCCGGGCCGCCGCTGCCGGACGCCGCCGACATGCCCGCCGACGTGCCGACCGGGGACATCGCGGCCGCGACCGGGGATCCTGGTGCCGATGGTGGCGACGGCGGACCCGGCACGGATGTCGGCCCGGTCGAGCCAGATGCCGCCGACCCGGCGATGGACGACGTCGAGGACGTTTCCGTCGAAGGCGCCCCGGATGCGGCGACCGCCGCGGAGGCCGCGGGGACCGTCGTCGACGATGCGTCGGCCGCAGCGCACCCGATCGCCGGCGACGCGCCCGCCGCACCGGACGCCGCGGAGATGTCCGCCGCCGAAGCGCCCGTGACCGAAGGGTCGGTTGCCGAGGCACTTCCCCCCGGAACGGACGATGCGCCCGAGGGGACGGCCGAGCCGGCATTCATCGAGGTCTGGCGGCCCCAGAGACAGGGACGTCGGCCGGATCACCGGAGGGGCGGTCGCCCCGCGCAACGCCAGGAGAGCCGGCGCGATGGCGCCGCCCAGCCGGAGCGCGCCGAGG
>JAEZEN010000118.1 GCA_023433185.1 Pseudomonadota bacterium
AAGCCCTTCGCCCGCACTTCCCGGCGATCGAGTGCTTCCACTACCGGGGCATCGCGCCCGGCTTCGCCGAAGCGGGGGAGACCTTCGACAAGTCGTCCTTCAACCTCGCCTATACCCGCACGCTCGAGCTGCTGCGCCGCGTCCTTGGACCGCGCTACGACCTCGACAAGATCTGGGACCGGCACACCGAGCTCGAATTCGCGACCCGGGCGGCCGACGAGACGATGCTGACCATGGTGCCCGAGCCCTATGTCAACCACGTGCCGGTGATGACCGGGGGCACCGGCCACGACGAGACGCTCCGCTTCTACAAGCACCACTTCATCCCGACCGCGCCGCAGGACGCGCGCCTGGTGCCGATCAGCCGCACGGTCGGCGCCGACCGCGTCGTCGACGAGATGCTGTTCTGCTTCACCCATGACAACGAGATCGACTGGATGCTGCCCGGCGTGAAGCCGACGGGCCGGAACGTCGAGATCCCGCTGGTGGCGATCGTCCGCTTCCGCGGCGACAAGATCCACAGCGAGCACATCTACTGGGACCAGGCGTCGGTGCTGGTCCAGGTCGGGCTGCTCGACCCCAAGCTCTATCCCACCGCCGGCATCGAGACCGCGCGGAAGGCATTGGACGAGAACGAGCCCTCGAACACGCTGATGGCTCGCTGGAAGGAAAGCGAAGGGAAATAGCCGCCGGAGGCGGCGCGGCCGGTCCCCGGTCACGCCCGCGGGCCGGTCGATTCGGCAAACGGGACAAGGGGAGAGTTCCTGATGGACATCGCAATGCTCAGCCGCCGCCGCCTGCTCGTCATGATGGCCGCATCCGCCGCCCTGCCGCTCGCCGGCCGGGGCTTGGTCGCGCCCGCCATGGCTTCCGACGGCACCGTCACCATCGCCTACAACGTCAACCTGCCGAGCTTCGACCCGACGGTTGGCGCCTCGGCCGTCAACCCGACGATCCAGGCGCTCTACCAGGCGGTCTTCGACCCCTATGTGGCGCAGGAACCGGACCTCAGCTTCAAGCCCGGCCTGATCACCGAGTGGGGCTGGAACGACGACAAGACCCAGGTCCACATGACGGTCCGCGAGGGGGCGACCTGGCACAACGGCGATCCGGTGACGGCGGAGGACGTCGTCTGGTCGCTCGAGCGGGCGGCCAACCCCGACAGCGGCAACCCGATCCAGTTCATCTGGTCGACCGTCGGCAACTACACGATCGACGGCAACCGCATCACCGGCGACGTCCTCCGCTTCGAGCCGACCTTCTTCATGTGGATGGCCTTCCTCACCGGCTATGTCCTGCCCAAGAAGTACTACGAGAGCGTGGGCGCCGAGGGCTTCGAGGCCAGGCCTGTCGGCTCCGGCCCCTACATGGTCGACGAGTACCAGCCCAACGCCTTCCTCCGGCTGAAGGCCAACCCCGATTACTGGGGCGGCAAGCCGGCCTTCGAGACCGTCATCTACAAGTTCATCCCCGATGCGACGAGCCGGGTCGCCGAGCTCGAATCCGGCTCCTCCGACGTCACCCTCGAGATCCCCTACGAGGAATTCGACCGGCTGAAGGAGAACCCCGACTTCACCGGCTATGCGACGCCGATCTCCGACATCGCGATGATCTTCCTCAACGATGTCGAGCCGATGCTCGACAGGAACGTCCGCCTCGCCGCCAACTATGCGATCGACAAGCAGGCGATCGTCGACCGGCTGCTCCGCGGCTACGGGGTCGTGCTCGACACGCTCGAGGCGCCCGAATACTCGGCCTTCGACCCCGCCATCAAGGTGCCCTACGACCCGGACAAGGCGATGGAGCTTCTCGCGGCGAGCGGCTATTCGCCCGAGAACCCGGTCCGGTTCACCATCCAGACCACCCGCGGCTTCAAGCCGAGGGACTACGAGATGATCCAGGCGATCGTCGGCATGTGGCGCCGCGTCGGCATCGAGGCGACCATCGAGGTCTACGAGATCGCCAAGCATTTCGAGCTTCGCGCCGCCGACCAGCTCGCCCCGGCCGCCTTCTACAACTGGGGGAACTCGATCGGCGACCCGACCACCTCGACCGGCTTCGCCATGTTCGGGCCGTCGCCGCACTCGGTGTGGGACGGCCAGGACCTCATCGACATGATCGGCCCGCTCTGGGGCGAGGCGGACGAGGAGAAGCGCATCGCGGGCTGGAAGGCGGTCTCGCGCTTCATCGCCGAGGAAGGGCTGGTCATCCCGATCCTTCAATACGTCCAGCCGATCATCGCGCGGAAGGACGTGACCGTCGTGCCCGAGGCCAACGGCATGCTCAAGGCGCAGAACCTGTCTCCGTCCTGAGACGCGACCGCCCGCCGGCGCCCAGATCCCACCGGGCGCCGGCCCGGGCGTTCCGACCCTTCCGGGCCGTTGCCCGGCAATTCCTCCGCGCGGCCTTGACCCGGGGCCACGCGGCGCCAGTTTAGCGCTCAGGAACGTTTCATTGCGGCACAACCGGTAGCGAACCATCCGGAGCTTTGCGGCGGCTGAAGGTTCGAGGCCCTGGGAATCGAGAATCGGGCAATGGAGACAACGGTCGCCATTGATGCGAACGGGCGCGCCCGTGTCAGTGCACGAGCACGGGCCCCTGCCCTCCTATCGACGCTTTCGTCTGCTGAGACGCGCTCCGCGGGACTTTGCGCACGATCAAGAACACCTCCCGGATAAGAAGATACTTCTCCGTCGGCATACGAGGACCACGACAGCGACATGGCGATACGTTACGGAACAGAAGGCAAGGACAAGCTCGTCGGGGGAGCGGAAGATGACGAGATCCACGGGCTTGGCGGTGATGACGAGCTCCACGGCGGCCCCGGCAATGACGTGATCTATGGGGGGCCCGGCAAGGACCTGATCTACGGATCCGACGGCAACGACCAGCTCTATGGCGGTCCCGGCGACGACCAGATCCATGGCGTCCGCGGGACCGACTGGATCTGGGGCGGCGACGGCAACGATACGCTGCTCGGGGGCAAGACCGGCGAGAACCGGCTCTGGGGCGGCAACGGCAACGACCGCATCTATGGCGGCGGCCGAGACGACCTCAAGACGCCCAACAGGGTCTGGGGCGACGCCGGCAATGACCATGTCGGCGGCGACTGGGGAACCGACTACATCTACGGCGGCATCGGCAAGGACACCGTCTGGGGCGGGCGCGGCGACGACTTCTGCTGGGGCGGCGCCGGCAACGACAAGGTGAGCGGCAACAAGGGGAACGACCAGTTGTGGGGCGGTTCCGGCAAGGACGTTATCGTCGGCAGCACCGGCAGGGACAAGGCCTATGGCGGCTCCGGCAACGACAAGGTCAGCGGCAACAAGGGGAACGACATCCTCTATGGCGGTTCCGGCAACGACAAGATCATGGGCGGGCCGGGGAACGACATCCTCGCGCCGGGCAAGGGCCGCGACTATGTCAACGGCAATGGCGGCAAGAACACGCTGAGCTACGCCGACATCTCCGGCAAGGGCGTCAAGGCCGACATCGGCAAGAAGAAGTTCGGCGGCGAGGCCAAGAACGACGTGATCAAGCACGTCGACAACCTCATCGGTTCGCAGGCGCGCGACATCCTGACGCCGGCGAAGGGCGGCTACGCCTATGGCGAGGGCGGCAACGACGTGATCAAGTCCGCAGGTTCGGCGGTCATGCGCGGCGATGCCGGCAAGGACAAGCTCGTCGGCGGCAGCGGCAAGGACGTCTTCTGGCTGCAGCCCGCGAAGTTCGGCGCCGACGACATCCTCAAGTTCAAGTCCGGCCAGGACAAGCTCCGCCTCTCGGCCAAGGACTTCGACCTCGGCAAGAGCCTGTCCAGCGGCGAGCTCGTCAATCGCTCGAGCGGTCACGAGGCGAGCGACAGCGGCGCCCAGCTGATCTACGACAAGTCGACCAAGACGCTGTGGTATGACGCCGACGGCACCGGCTCCGGGTCTGCGGAAAAGATCGCCAAGTTCAGCAAGGGTGCACCCGGCTCGCTGAAGGTCGGCGATTTCGACATCGTCTGACTCCGGAGAGGCCACCGGCGCGGGGTGAGAGGAGTGGGTCTCGGGTGCCGCGGCAGGGCCCGGGATTCCCCTATCCCGCCACCGCTTTCTCGTCCCGCGTATCGTCCCGCGCCCCGACCATGTACTGGACGAGTTCCTCGGTGCTCGTGTCGGCGGTCTTCTTCTCCGTGACCTTGCGGCCGCGGTGCATGACCATCAGGCGGTCGGAGACGGCGAAGACGTCGGGCAGGGTGTGGGTGATGAGGATCACCGGGACCCCCTGGTCGCGCAGCCGGCGGATCAGCTCGAGCACCTTGTGCTGCTCGGGGACGCCGAGATTATTGGTCGGCTCGTCCATGATCATCAGCCGCGCGTCCCAGTAGACCGCGCGGGCGATGGCCACCGCCTGGCGCTGCCCCCCGGACAGGCTCTCGATCGGCTGCAGGAGGTTCGGGAAGTGGATCTCGAGCGAATCGAGCGCCGACTTCGACTCCCGCAGCATCTTCTTCTCGTCGAGGACGCGCACCAGCCCGCCGAGATAGCGGCGCTTCAGCTCCCGGCCCAGGAAGATGTTGGACGGCACGTCGAGGTTCTGGGCGAGCGCGAGATCCTGGTAGATCGTCTCGACCCCGTGGGCGAGGGCGTCGACCGGCCGCGAGAAGCGGATGCGCTCGCCGCGGAACAGGACCTCGCCCTCGTCGGCATGGTGGACCCCGGAGACGCACTTGATCAGCGTCGACTTGCCGGCGCCGTTGTCGCCGAGGAGGGCGACGACCTCCCCCGGATAGACGTCCCAGCTCACGTCGTTGACCGCGACGAGGCCGCCGAAGCGCTTGGTGAGGTGGCGGACGGATAGGATCGGCTCGGCCATGGCGCTCACCTCGATCTTCCGCGGCCGATGATCAGGTCGCGCGACTGGTCGATCAGCACGGCGATGATCACCACGGACCCGACGACGATGAACTGCCAGAAGGCCTCGACATTGAGCATCACCAGCCCGGTCGTGAGGACGGCGATGATGAGGGCGCCGATGACGGTGCCGATCACCGTACCGGCACCGCCGAAGAGGCTGACGCCGCCGATGATCACCGCCGCGATCGACTGGAGGAGCAGTGCGTCGCCGATCACGGCCGAGCCGGCGGTGAAGCGCAGCGTCGACAGGAACCCCGCGATGCCGGCGGTCGAGGCCGAAAGGATGTAGAGCATGATGATGTGGCGATCGACCGGGATGCCGGTGCGGCGCGCGGCCTCCATGTTGCCGCCGATGGCATAGGTGTGGCGGCCGAACTGGGTCTTGCGGAGCATGAAGATCGCCAGGCCCACGACCACCGCCGTGATGACGACGGGCCAGGGGAGGATCGGGTCGAGGCGGCGGAGCGCCTCGCCGGTCAGTTCGGGCCGGTCGAGGAAGTAGAAGCCGCCGCCCTCGCCGTGCAGGTAGTAGAGCAGCGCATTGTTGCCATAGGCGCGGATGCCGGGCGGCAGGCCGATGACGGTGGTGTTCTCCGACAGGAGCAGCGACACGCCGCGCACGATGAAGCCGCTGCCCAGCGTCACGATGAAGGCCGGCACCTTGAGCTTGGCGATGATCACGCCGTTGAAGACGCCGACCACCGCGGCGCCGCCAACCGCGGCCAGGAAGCCGGCGATCACGGCCAGGGGAAGCGGTACGCCGGCATTGAAGGCGCCGCGTATCGCAAGGGCCGAGAGCACCGAGGCGAGGCTCATCACCCAGCCCACCGAGAGGTCGATGCCGGCGCCGATGATGACGAAGGTCTGGCCGAGGCCGAGCAGCAGCACCGGCGTGATCGCGACCAGGATGTTCTGAGAGTTCCGGAGCGTGAGGAACGACACCGACCCGCCGCTCGTCACCGAGATCGAGACGACGAAGATGACGATCAGGAGCGCGAGGAAGAACCACGCCCAGAGCTGGCTGAGGGTCAGGATGAAATGCTGGAGCGGCGTCTTCGCGCCGGAGGCGTCGCCGCCGTAGCGTCTGGCGAGCCGTGTCTCGGAATCAGCCACGCGATCGCCCCTGCTGCCCGTCGATCAAGGAAAAGAACGATTTCGGGCGGAACGCTGCATGGGGAGCGTCCCGCCCCGGTTCGAAGCGTGGGCCGCCTAGTTCGGCGTCTGGTAGATGAACCGCGCCACGTCAGGGTCGGTGACGTTGTCCCTGTCGATGATGGCGAACCCGGTCTCGACGCGCTTCGGCAGGCTGGTCACGCCGGCGGCGTCGGCCGCGGCGAAGGCGACCCCGAGGTAGCCCATGTCGAACGGCTTCTGGGCGAGCACCAGGCTCACCACGCCGGCATTGAGCTGCTCGATGGCGAACTGGGTCGCGTCATAGGCGACGACCTGCACCTGGCCGCCGAGGCCGGCATTGACCACCGCCGTGCCGGCACCCTGGGCGCTGAACACGTTGGTGCCAAACACGCCGGCCAGGTCGGGCTCGCGCTGGAGCACCGCGGCCGTCTGCGTCGTCGCGGTGTTGGGATCGTCGAGGTTGAAATCGAGGCCGATCACCTCGATGTCAGGGTACTCGTTGTCCATCACCTCGTTGAAGCCGATCGCGCGGCCCTCGACCGAGCTGACATTCGGGTTCGTGGAGTTGATGTAGACTTTGCCCGATCCTCCGATCGCCTCGGCCAGGCCGCGGGCGGAGATGCGGCCTCCCTCGACATTGTCGGAGCCGATATAGCTGAGCGGGAACGTGACCGGGCCGCCGGCGTAGTCGCCGTCCCCGAGGAAGGTGTCCACGGTGATGACCTTGATGCCGGCATCGACCGCCGCCTGGAGCGGGCCGATCATCTGGTCCTTGTCGGTCGGCGCGGTGATGATGTAGTCGAGGTCGCCGCGGGCGA
>JAEZEN010000262.1 GCA_023433185.1 Pseudomonadota bacterium
GGCCGGAACTGTCGCTGACGCGGGTCGCGGTGGAGGGCACGACCCTCAACCTCGGCTATGGCGTCGGCCGTGTCGTCCCGCCCGACGAGGTGGCCGCTTTCGAGGCCTATATCGAGCGCACCGTGCGCTCCCTGTTCTGCGCCCGCGAAGCGCGCGAGATACGATATCTCAGCGACTCCGGCATCGACTTCCACATGACCTATGTCGATCCCAGCGGGATCACCGTGACCGAGCTCACAGTCACGCCCGGCTTCTGCGCCTAGACACTTTGCGGCAGGGTCTGTTGCGGGCCTGCAACGATTGCGCGAGTTTCGCATGCACGATGGCCGTCCGCCGCTTCTTCCGCTATTCTGGCCGCGCTTGGCCTGGTTCTCGGGGTCGCCTTGATGAGACTTGCACGCCTGCTCAGCGGGATCGTGGCTCTTGCGTTCGTGCCCGCAACGGCGGGCGCGGCGGTGGACAACACGACCGCGCTCCGCAGCGAGCTCACGGCGGTCTATCAGAAGCTCCTCGTCAATCCGGCCGACATCCCGCTCAACCGCCGCATGATCGAGATCGCCCTGGCGCTCGAGGATTACGACGCGGCGATCGGGGCCGTCGAACGGCTGATCTTCTACGCGCCGGACGATGCCGCGCTGCAGATCGAGGCGGCGGAGTACTACCTGAAGATCCAGTCCTACGCGGCGGCCGCCGGCTACCTTCAGGAGGCGGTCACGCTGCCCGGGGTCACGGCGGCGCAGCTTGCCGAGGTGGACGCGCTGCTGGCGCAGGCGGAGCGCGGTGTCCGCGGCTCGCCGTGGAGCGGCTTCGGGCAGGTCGGCCTGCGCTATCAGACCAACGCCAATATCGGCTCGGTCGAGCTCGGCCTCAACGAGCCGTTTCCCTTCGACAAGCCCCAGCCGGACTGGAATACCTTCGCCCTCGGGACCCTGGCGCTCGACGCGCCGCTCAGCAAGACCGTATCGATCGAGGGTTCCCTGTCGGGCTATTATGCCGACCAGCACAAGGTCGATCGCCTCGATCTGGGCTTCGCCGAATTTGCCATCGGGCCGCGCCTGTCGACCGAGGACGGCGCGCTCTCGGTGAAGCCCTACGGGCTGCTCCAGGGCATCCTGCTCGGCGATGCGCCGTACCAGTTCGCCTATGGCGGCGGCGTCATGGCGCGCTGGATCTTCTCCGGCGGCTGGTTCGTCGAGCCGCAGTTCGACTACAAGGATCGGGACTACTACGCCACCGCCGACTATCCCGACGCGCCGGACCAGACGGGCGAGCTCTACACCTATGCCCTCAATGCCGGCGGCCAGTTCTCGGAAAGTGTCACCTGGCTGGGGCGATTCGGCTATGCGGACAACAACGCTGCCAGGGCCTACCAGAGCTACGATCAATACTTTGCCAACATCTCCCTCCAGATCGCATTCGACGCCCTGGGCAGGGAGGGCTGGGTGTTCTCGCCGTTCGGGACGATATCCTATACAGACTTCCAGGGCATCGCCCCGCCGGAGGAGTTCGCCGGCTTCAGGACGATGAAGGAAGAACTGTTCTGGGGTCTTGGAGCGAACCTCGAGATGCCGCTCCGCGACGGCTTGGCGCTTGGCCTCGGCATCGAGTACAACCGCAATCACGCGAACCTCGACCGAGACGACTACGAGAACTTCAAGATTGTCATCGGTCCTCAGGGGAGATTCTAGGCGATGTCCCGCAACCGTCGGTTCGTATCCGGCCTGGCCTGTGCCGTCCTCGGCCTGGTTCTGTGGTCGGCGCCGCACGCCGCATGGAGCGACACCGTCGGCACCGCCGCCGCGGTGAAGCCATCTTCGACCGGCACGCCGCCCGGCGGCAGCGCCCGCACCCTGGCGGTCGGCAGCGGTATCGTCGCCCGGGAGCGCATCCAGACCACCGGCAGCGGCTCGCTCCAGGTGATGTTCAACGACAAGTCGACGCTCACCGTCGGCCCGGGCAGCGACGTCGTCATCGACGAGTTCGTCTACAATCCCGGCGTCTCGGGCGGCCGTTTCGCGACGCGGCTCACCAAGGGCGCGCTCCGCTTCGTCGGCGGCGAGATCAGCCACACGACGGGCGCGACGATCAACACCCCCGTCGCGACGCTCGGCATCCGCGGCGGCGCCGCCTTCGTCACCCACGACGCCGCCTGCGAGTCGAAGAAGGCCGGAACGTCGGGGTGCACGCGCATCGTCTGCACCGGCGGAGTCTGCTCGGTGAGGTCGCGGCTCGATTCCCGCTCGGTCCAGCTTCGCGTCAACCAGGCGATCGAGATCGGCAACCTCGGCGCTGTGCGATTCAACGCCGCCTCCGTTACGCTCAACGACGTGACCAAGGGCGGCAACGGCTCGGTCGTGGCCGGCAAGCAGTCCAACCGGGCCGCGCGCTTCAACGCACAGCAGACCATCGACCAGACCATCCAGCAGCAGGCTCCGGAGCCCTCACCGCCCGCCCCGCCATAGACGACCCGCGGGCGGCCTGGAATGCGTGGCGACGCATTGACAAACATTCGAGGCGACTGAATTGGCCACGTATACCTCCAAGGACCTCCCCCCGGATCCGATCAACGGCCTCGACGACGACATCATCACCATCGAGGTCATCTCGGGCTACCTCGTCGTCGACCTGACGGACTACGGCTTCATAAACTGGGACTCCGACGTCAACGCCGTCCTGATCGACGGTTCGGCGCGGACCGAGTCGCTCGACCTGACCGGATCGAGCGAGAACGACATCATCTACGGCGGGTCCGGCGATGATGTCCTTGCTGGAGGTCCGGGCGACGACAGGATCGTCGGCGGCGAAGGTGCCGACACCATCTATGGCGGCGACGGCGACGACACCATCGTCGGCTTCACCACCGGCGATATGGTCGACGGCGGCGCGGGCGACAACACGCTGGAGCTGACCGGCTCGTTCGGACCGGTGGCGGACGAGGACCTCGAGAACGTCCAGACCATCACGGCCGAGTTCTACGTCAGCGAGGGCGAGGCCGGGGTCACCATCGACCTGACGAACCAGACCGAGAGCTTCGACGTCATCGGCAGCGCCTACGACGACACGTTCATCTCCTTCACCGAAGGCAGTACGCTCGACGGCGGCGATGGCGACGACACGCTGGAACTGACGGGTTCGTTCGGCCCGGTGGCAGACGACGATCTCAGGAACGTCGAGACGATCACGGCCGAGTTCTACGTCAGCGAGGGCGATACCGGGGTTACGATCGACCTGACGGGCCAGAGCGAGGCGTTCACGGTCGTCGGCAGCGCCTATGACGACACGTTCATCTCCTTCACCGAAGGCAGCACGCTCGACGGCGGCGATGGCGACGACACGCTGGAACTGACGGGTTCGTTCGGCCCGGTGGCCGACGACGATCTCAGGAACGTCGAGACGATCACGGCCGAGTTCTACGACAGCGAGGGCGATACCGGGGTTACGATCGACCTGACGGGCCAGAGCGAGGCCTTCACGGTCGTCGGCAGCGCCTATGACGACACGTTCGTCTCCTTCACCGAAGGCAGCACGCTCGACGGCGGCGCCGGCGACGATGTCCTGCGGTTGACCGGCTCCTTCGGCCCCGTCGACGACGATGCGCTGGTGAGCGTCGAGACGATTACGGCCGAACTCTACGTCAGCGAGGACGACACCGGGGTCGAGATCGATCTGACGAACCAGACCGAGGGCTTCCGGATCATCGGCAGCGGCTATGCCGACACGATCACCGGCGGCGCCGGCGACGACACCATCGTCGGCTTCACCGCGGGGGACGTGGTCGACGGCGGCGCGGGCGCCGACACGCTGGAACTCACCGGCTCCTTCGGCCCGGTGGCCGACGACGACCTCAAGAACGTCGAGACGGTGAGCGCGGCCACCTTCTTCACCAAGGGCGGGGTCGGCGTCACCATCGATCTCAGCGGCCAGCTCGAAGGCTTCAACATCATCGGCAGCGACTATGCCGACACGATCACCGGCGGCGACGGCGACGACGACATCAAGGCGGGCGGCGGCAACGACACCATCATCGGCTTCCTCGGATCGGACCGGATCGATGGCGGGGCGGGCTTCGACACGCTCGCGCTCCTGGCGACGTCCGACGATCTCAACGCTGCGGCCGACGGCGACCTGATCAATGTCGAGCGGGTGAGTGCCTCCGCAGCCATCGCCGAAGTGGTCATCGACCTCGGCCTGCAGTCCGACGGCTTCGAGATCGTGGGCAGCGCGCACGGGGACATCATCACCGGATCGAGCGGGGCGGACGTCATCATGGCGGGCGCCGGCGACGATACGATCATCGGCTTCGTGGGCGCCGACAGCATCGACGGCGGCGCCGGCCTGAACACGCTCGTTCTCGCCGCGACATCCGCCTCCCTCAATGCCGCGGCCGACGGCGACCTCGTGAACGTCCAGGTGGTCACGGCCGCGCTCGCGGCCGGCCCGGTGACCATCGATCTGAGCCGCCAGTCCGACGGTTTCGCGATCAGCGGCGGCAGCTTCGGCGACATCATCGTCGGCAGCAGCGGTGCCGACGACATCATGGCGGGCGACGGTGACGACATCATCGTCGGCTTCGTCGGTGCCGACAGGATCGACGGCGGCGGCGGCAACGATACCCTGACGCTTGCGGCGACCTCGACGAGCCTCAACGCCGCCGCCGATGCCGATCTCGTCAGCGTCGAGACGGTGACAGCCGCGGGCGCCGCTGCCGGCGTCCTGATCGACCTCAGCCGTCAGACCGACGGCTTCGCGATCACCGGCAGCGCCCACGGCGACACGCTCGTCGGATCGAGCGGCGCGGACCGCATGGACGGCGGCGCCGGCGCCGACACGCTCACCGGTGGCGCGGGCTTCGACGTCGTTCGCGGCGGTGATGGCGACGACATCATCCGCGCCACGGTGGGCGATGGCAACGACGTCTATGACGGAGGCGCCGGCATCGACACGGTCGACTATTCCGCGACCAGCGGCGGGGTGAAGGTCGACCTCACGCCGATGGACCGTTCCGGGGAGTCGGTCTCCGGCGCCCCCGGATCCGTCGCGGCGATGATGGCGGCGGCCGGCTTGGCGGCATCAACGCCGGTCGGGCTCGCGACCGGCGGGCAGACGGCGACGGATGTCCTCATCAGCATCGAGAACGTGGTCGGCAGTTCCGGCAATGACACCGTGCTGGGCAACAGCGCTGCCAATGTGATCTACGGCGGGGGCGGCCACGACAAGATCTGGGGCCGGGGCGGCGACGACACGATCTATGGCGGGGCCGGCAACGACGTCCTCGTGGGCGATTTCGGCGGCAGCGGCGCGGGCGACGACCAGCTCTATGGCGGAGCCGGCAACGACGAACTCTACGGCGAGGGCGGCAACGACATCCTGGACGGCGGCCGCGGCTCGGACCTGTATTCCGGCGGGAAGGGACGCGACCTCCTGATCTTCGACAAGGACGGAGCGAGCGACATCGCCTGGGGCGGCCCGGGGCGGGACACGTTCAAGTTCGAGAAGGGTTTCGGCAAGGATCGCATCAAGGACTTCCTTGCGACCGGCAACAAGAGCGACAAGATCGATCTGACGTCGTTCAAAGGGCTGAAGTTCAAGGATCTCAAGATCAAGCAAAAGGGCTCCGATGTCGAGATCAAGGCCAAGAAATTTGGCAAGGACAGCAAGATCATTCTCGAGGTCGTCAATAAGGGGGCGGTCGACAAGAAGGATTTCATCTTCGACAAGAAGAGCAAGAAGCTGAAGGGCGACGCCGCGTCCGACAAGCCGATCGTCGGCGGCAAGGGCAACGACGAGATCAAGGGCACCGGTGGCAACGACATCATCAAGGGAAAGCGCGGCGACGACACGCTCATCGGCCGGGCCGGCGACGACACGCTGATCGGCGGCAAGGGCAACGACACGCTGGTCGGGGGCAAGGGCAACGACTTCCTCGTGGGCGGCCCCGGCCGCGACACCTTCGTCTTCAAGTCCCCCGGTCATGGGGTCGACACCATCGGCGACTTCACCTCCGGCACCGACACGCTGAGCATCTCGGCAAAGGGGTTCGGCGGGGGCCTGAAGGTCGGCGAGACGGTAAGGCTGGTGGGGTTCAACGACGTGGTGGAAACCGGCAAGGGCGTCTTCCGCCTGTCCGACTCCGGTTCTGACGCCGGCACGGTCTACTGGGATGCGAAGGGCGGCTCGAGTGACGGCTCGGTGGCCATCATGCGGATCGGCGCGAGCAGCAGCCTGCTCGACACCGATTTCAAGATCGCCTGAGGATCACGCCCCTGGCGGCGGTGCCTCGCCGCCTGCCGGGGCGGCGCGCCGCGCCGCGGCAAGATAGGCCTCGCTGCGCATTTCGGTGAGCCGCGAGGCCGTCCGGCGGAAGGCGAAGGCTTCCTGGCCCGATGCGGCCGGATAGAGCGCCTCGGGCTCCGCTGCGGCCGAGGCGACGAGCTTGACCCCGTGGTCGTAGAGGACATCGACGAGGTTGATGAACCGCCGCGCCACGTCGCGCCGCGCCGGCTCGATCACCGGAACATCGTCGAGGAACACCGTGTGGAACGCCCGCGCGATGGCCGCATAGTCGCCGGTGCCGAGGGGGGCCTCGCACAGGTCGGCGAAGGCGAAGCGGGCGGCGCCCCGTGCCGCCTCGGGCACGCGGACGGCGCGGCCCTTGACGGTGAGCGTTTCGGCGGGGCCGTGGTCCGTCCCCGTCAGGCTCCGCCAGGTACGGTCGAGCGCCGCGCGCGCGGCGGTGCCGAGCGGTGTCACGTAGACCGGGGCGCCGCCGAGCTTCTCCAGCCGATAGTCCGTGCGGGCGTCGAGCGCGGCAACGTCGACATGCTCCCGAAGGATCGCGATGAACGGCAGGAAGAGGCCGCGGTTCAGGCCGTCCCGATAGAGATCCTCGGGGCGCGCGTTGGAGGTTGCGACCAGCACCAGCCCCCCTGCGAACAGCGCCGCGAAGAGGCGTGACAGGATCATCGCATCGGCGATGTCCTCCACCGCGAACTCGTCGAGGCAGAGGAGGCGCGTCTCTGCTGCGATCGTCGCCGCGACCGGGGCGATCGGATCGGCGGTTCCCTTGCCGTTCCGGGCGGCGAGGCGTGCCCGGTGGATGCGGTCATGGACGTCGGCCATGAACTCGTGAAAATGCGTCCGTCGCTTGCGTTCGACCGGCGCGACGGCGAAGAAGGCGTCCATCAGCATGGTCTTGCCGCGGCCCACGGCGCCGTGGATGTAGAGGCCGCGCACCGGCTGGGGCTTGCTTCCGAAAAGGCGGCCGAGGGCCCCGCTGCGTCCGGGCTGGCGGGCTTCGCCAAGTCGGCGGGCGAGCCGGTCGAGGCGCGCGGCGAGCGCCTGCTGTGCCGGGTCCGGGGTCAGCGCGCCGCGCGCGGCGAGCGCGTCGTACTCGGCCGAGACCGGTCCGACGCCAGATGCGACGTCACCGGAATCGGCGGACATCGCTTGTGCCAGCAGCAGCCGGGCAGGCGCTATCGGGTGGCGTTGCTGATCTCGACATTCGCTCGGGCGCTCGATCCAAAACGGGAAAGCAAATGTCGGAATCGAACCGCTAGCGGTAGAAGGATACCGGCCCGCCGCCGGCGATCTGGCCGTCGAAGCGGGTCCCACCCGCGTTCTGAAGCGTGGCGACCGGCGACCCGCCCTGCCCGGCGAGCACAACCTGCGAGCCGTTGAGGTTCCAGGCCGAGATCGACTTGAGCTGCTCGGAGGAGCAGCCGCGGGTCGAGGCCCGGTAGCCGCCCGTCCAGCTCGTGAGGGTCATGAAGAGCTGGCACGAATCGCCGCTCGAGGCGATGGTCCAGCCGCCAAGCAGATCGGTGCGCCCGAGGGGCGCTGCCGCCGTCGGCGCAGCCGGGGCGGTCGGCAGGGTCGCCACCGGGTAGGTTCCCACGGTTCCGTCCACCGGCGGCAGGGGCTCGGCGATCACCGCGCCGCCGGGCGGCTGGCCCGGATAGGTGGCGCCGGGCGGGGGCAGGCCGCCGGCCATCGGCGGGGGATTGGCCTGGGTCTGGCCGCCGGTCGGGACACCGATTGCCCCGATGGAGCCACAGCCGCACAGAGCGAGCGCCAGAGCTCCCGGAAGCCAACGGTTGAAATGCATCGACGGAATCCCTCCTGGTCACGGTCTCGCAGACCGGGCCGCGCTCCACGCTGTTAGCGCCGAATTGTAGCGGGTTTCGGGCAAACCGCGCGACGGCGCAAGACCCTGGCGATGCGGCAGCGACAAAAAAGTTGCCTCGGCGCCGGCCGCACCAGGGCAAGCGCCGTGGCGGAGGCCCGGAAACGCCCCCGCGGGAGGCGGTTCGAGTGGGCCGAGCCCCTGGTCAGCCGCGGTTCTCGACGTGCTGCGGCAGGCGCAGCTCCGATGCCTTGGCGCGCACCTCGTTTTCCGGACGGCCGAGCGTATGGCCGATCAGTTCCGGCGCGACGCCTTCGCGCCAGAGCTCGCGGAGCTTGTCGACGGCGGTCACGGTCCACGGCAGGCCGGCGTTAAGGGTGACGTTCTGCGTCATGGGATTCTCCTTCGCGTGCACGGGTCGAACGAAGGCGGGCAGGCGGCGGGCCAGCCCGCCCCAGCACAACGGCAACGCACGCGAAGCGAATTGGTTCCGGCCTCGGGGAGCTCAGACCCGCCGCTCGACCATCATCTTCTTGATCTCGGCGATGGCCTTCGCCGGATTGAGGCCCTTGGGGCAGGTCTGGGCGCAGTTCATGATCGTGTGGCAGCGGTAGAGCCGGAACGGGTCCTCGAGGTGGTCGAGCCGGGGGCCGGTCGCCTCGTCGCGCGAATCGATCAGCCAGCGATAGGCCTGCAGCAGCACCGCCGGCCCGAGATAGCGCTCGCCGTTCCACCAGTAGGAGGGGCAGGACGTCGAGCAGCAGGCGCAGAGGATACATTCGTAGAGGCCGTCGAGCTTCTCGCGGTCGCCATGGGACTGGCGCCACTCCTTTTCCGGCGCGGGGGTCTCGGTGTGGAGCCATGGCTCGATCGAGCGCAGCTGCGCGTAGAAATTGGAGAGATCGGGCACGAGATCCTTGATGACCGCGAGGTGCGGCAGGGGATAGATGGTCACCGGTCCGTCGACTTCGTCCATCGACTTCGTGCAGGCCAGCGTGTTGGTCCCGTCGATGTTCATCGCACAGGACCCGCAGATGCCCTCGCGGCAGGAGCGGCGGAAGCTCAGCGTCGGGTCGATGGTATTCTTGATGTAGATCAGGCCGTCGAGGACCATCGGCGCGACGCCGTCGCGGTCGATGAAATAGGTGTCCATCCGGGGATTGGCCTCGTCGTCCGGGTCGTAGCGATAGACCCGGTATTCGCGCAGCCGTGTCGCCCCCTCGGGCTTCGGCCACACCTTGCCGGCAGTGACCCGGGAGTTCTTGGGCAGGGTGAGTTCAACCATGTCGCGCTTCGTCCGCTTGGTCTGGCCGGCGCGCCGCCCGGTTGGGCCCGCCCCGCCCATGCCAGATAGCGCGCCGGAGCCGCCGTGTCACGACAACCTTGGTCCCCGCCCGGATCGCGAACGGCTGTGCAGGCGGTCCGGGCATCGCTGCCAGTCTTGTGGTTCGCGCGGCGCCCTCCGGTCTCACCTTCGAGCCCGGCGGGTATCGCATGTCAAATGCGCTCCGCTGGGGCAGGATGGAGCCGGTTCCGGGGCGAATCGGCGGGACGCTGGAGGATCGCAGTGACGGGGCTGGGTCACGGACGCAAGGCATCGCGGCGCGGCATCGTCGCGTGGCTGTTCTTCGACTGGGCGGCACAGCCCTGGTTCACGCTGGTCACCACCTTCGTCTTCGGGCCGTGGTTCGGCGCCCCAAAACCCGCGAACACCCGCGCGGGCCCGGCGCGGTGG
>JAEZEN010000153.1 GCA_023433185.1 Pseudomonadota bacterium
ACGGACCCTGCAACGGGGGCCTGAGCCCCCGGTGCCGAGACTGGCCGCTCAGCGGCCGGTGATCGACTGCCGGCGGATGCGGCGCTCGATGATGGTCTGCAGCACCACCGAGATGACGATGACGAAGCCGAAGGCGAGCTGGGTATAGAAGGCGTTGATGCCGGCGGAGACGATGCCGGCATTGATCGCGCCGATGATGTAGGCGGCAACGAACGTCCCGACCACCGAGCCGGTGCCGCCGAACACCGAGGTGCCGCCGAGGAAGACCGAGGCGATGGTGTTGAGAAGGAAGCCCTCGCCCGTCGTCGGCCAGAAGTAGTAGCCGTAGATCGAGGTCAGGATGCCGGCGAAGACGGCGAGCACGCCGACCAGCATGAAGGCGCCGGTCTTCACCCAGACCACGTTGATGCCCATCAGCCGGGCGCTGGTCGGGTTGTCGCCGACGAGGAAGATGTGGGCGCCGAACCGGGTCCGGTTGAGCAGCACCCACAGCACGATGGCGATCAGGATCATCCACAGCGTCTGGACGGGAAATCCGAACACCGGCTGGCGGAAGATGGCGTGCATCTCGGGGAACTGCTCGGCGGTCAGCGGCACGCCGGTGCCGTTCATCAGGACGAGCTCGAGCCCGCGATAGAGGAACGACGTGCCTATGGTGATCACCAGCGACGGGATGGCGAGCTTGGCGACCAGCAGGCCGTTGATCAGGCCGCACAGCGCGCCGGTGCCGAAACCGATGGCGAGGCCGACATACCACGGCATGCCGTTGTGGGCGGTGGCGATGCAGAAGGCCGCGGCGCCGAGCGCCATGATCGAGGGGAAGGACAGGTCGATCTCGCCGGTGATGACGACGAAGGTCAGGGCGAGCGCGATGATGCCGAACTGCGGCGTCGTCTGCGCGAAGGCGGCGTAGATGTTGACATTGGTGAACACCGCCGGCGCGGCGATGACGAAGCTCAGCCACATGGCGATGCCGACGCTGATGATGCCGAGCTGGCTGCCATAGCGGCGGAAGGCCGAGGGCGGCGCGATGCGGTTGTTGGCGGGCTTCGCCGCCGCGGTTTCGGTGGTCATGCCTGCCCCCTATTCCAGTGCGCCGGTCCGCGCCACGCGGTAGAGCCGGTCGATCAGGTCGTCCATCGAGATCTCGGACTTGTCGTAGACGCCGGCGACCCTGCCGCGGTCGAGCACGTAGAGGCGGTCGACCACCGGGTAGACGTGGAAGATGTTGTGATCGATGAAGACGGCCGACTTGCCGGCCTTCTTGATGTTCGAGACGAAGTCGAGCGTCTTCCGCGTCTCGGTGAGGGAGAGGCCCATCGTCGGCTCGTCGAGGATGACGAGCTCGGCGTCGAAATAGAGGGCGCGGGTGATGGCGACGCCCTGCTTCTCGCCGCCCGACATCGTGGTGACGATGTTGTCGGGGTGGACGGCGGCCGAGGTGAATCCCATGTGCTCGCTCATCAGGCGCGCGCATTCGGCGCGCATGCGCTTGACGTCGATGAGGCCCCACTTGGTGCGCGGCTCGCGGCCCATGAACATGTTCCGCCAGATGGGCTGCTTCTCGCAGAGCGCCCGTTCCTGGTAGACGGTCTCGATGCCGAGCGCCCGGGCCCGGGCCACTGTCCAGTCGTGGATGCGCTCGCCGTGGAAGTAGATCTCGCCGCCGGCATCGGGCGCGTGGAAGCCCATCACCGTCTTGACCAGCGTCGACTTGCCGGCGCCGTTGTCGCCGAGCAGGCCGACGATCTCGCCGGGCTCGACGAAGAAGTTCACGTTCGACAGCGAGCGGACCTCGCCGAACGTCTTGGAGACGTTGCGGAGCTCGATGACGGGGGTCTTCGCCGCCGAAGGGACGGGCGATGCGGTCGCGGTTGCCGGTTCAGCCATCGCGCAATGATCCTCGGGGAAGGAAGACGGCGCGAGGTCCGGGGACCCCGCGCCGGGGTGGCGTCAGCGGATCTCGACCGCGGCGAGCGGCGCGACCGCCCCGACGTTCGACTTGTCCACGAAGGCGCCCGCGGTGTTGATGTGCAGGCCCGAGAAGCCGTACTTCTTGGTCAGGCAGATGTTGAGCATCGACAGGTATCCCTGCAGGAAGGGCTGCTGGTCGATGACGAGGCTCTGGAAGCCCTGCTCGATCGCCTGGGCGGTGTTCGGCGACATGTCGAAGCCGGCGAAGAACACCTGGTCGGGCGCGAGGCCCGCGGCCTGGGCGTAGACGCCGACATTCGAGGTCAGGCCGCCGTGGTCGGTGACGACGATCTTGATGTCGGGATTGGCGCCCATCAGGCCGACGAAGGTGGCGGTGCCGACATTCGGGTCGGCATTCGTCGCCTGGTCGATCTCCTGGTAGAGGATCTCGGCGCCCGCCTCCTCGAAGGCATCGAGCACGCCGACCGTGCGCTGGCCGCGGTCGCCGCCCTGGCCGCGGAGGCCCCAGACGAAGACCTTGTCGCCGGCCTGCAGACCGGAGCGGCTTGCCGCCTCCTTGGCCAGCGCGAAGCCGGCGTCGTAGTTCGGGGCGCCGACGAAGCCGAAGCCCTGCGGAGCGAACTTCGCCTGGCTGTCGGGCAGCGCGGTGTTGAGCGTGGTGAAGATGATGCCCTGGTCGTAGGCCTGCTGGACCACCGGCCCGGTCGCCGCCTCGCCGGCAAAGCCGTAGGTGGCGATGCCGTCCACCGCCGTCGCCACGGCCTGCTGGATCTGGGTCAGCATCTTGTTCGGATCCCAGTCCGAGAAGTAGTAGGTCACCGTCGGCCCGAGATCGAGCTCGGCCTGGCGGAAGCCGTTATAGACGTTGTTGGCGAAGACGCCGCCCTGCGGCCCGCCCGGGAACGCGGCGATCCGGACGCCTTCGCACCACCGCGGGGTCGGGTCGAGGGCGAGGGCGGCAGTGCTCCCCACGCTCAGCAGCAACGCAGCACCCACCAGCGGCCGGAGCCGCGCAAAACGCTCGGTCATGTGGTCCCTCCCATTGCGCGGCCGCTCCCTGCGGCCGGGCCGAAACGCACTTCCTCCAGTGCGACGGCAATCGTTATGGGAATCACATACGTCTGTAAAGACCCGCCTCATTGTCGCCGTCTTCCGGGCCAGAGCGCGATCGTGAGGTTTGCCAAGAAGGTTGCGAGAGCTTAAGTTCAGGGCAAATCGCGAGGGGAAACGCGTGCTGCCCGCTGCCGAACCGGGCCGCGAGTTATGTTACAGGTTGGCGGGGGCGAGATGAGCGATCCTGCGCACAGGAAGCGCGAGGAAACCGGCACCGGCACGGCCACCGCGAGTGTCGCCGACGAGCTGGTGCGGATGATCCTCGGCACGATGGTGCCGGGAGCGAGCCTGCCCAGCGAGGCCGAACTCGCCATCCAGCACGGCGTCAGCCGCGTCACCGTCCGCGAGGCGGTGAAGATGGTGGCGGGCAAGGGACTGCTCGACCTCGCCCGCGGCCGGCGCGCCGTGGTCAAGGCGCCCGACGGCTCGGCGCTCGGCGAGTTCATCTCCTACATCGTGCAGAGCGACCCCACCGGGGTGTTCGACCTCGTCGAGGCGCGCATGTCGCTCGAGGTCCAGGCGGCCGGGCTCGCGGCGCGGCGCGCCATGCGCCCGGCGCTCGCCGGCATCGAGCACACCCTGCGCGGCATGCGCGACGCCCGGAGGCTCCCCGACGGCAGCGAGGACGAGCAGGCCTTCCACGAGGCCGATGTCGCCTTCCATCAGGCCATCGCGCTCGCCAGCGGCAACCGGATCACGATCGGCCTGTTCGAGGCGATGGCGCCGGCCGTGCGGCGCTCGTTCTTCATGAGCCGGCGCGGCCGCCAGCTGCGCGGCCAGGCATCGGAACACACGATCGACGCACACCAGCGCATCTTCGACTGCATCGCCGCCGGCGATGTCGCGGGTGCCGAGGCGGCGATGCGCGTCCACCTCACCGACGCCGCCCCCGCCA
>JAEZEN010000287.1 GCA_023433185.1 Pseudomonadota bacterium
CGTCGGGGCCGAGCACCGCGGCAAGGCTGTCGGTGCCGGCGAGCGCATCCGCAAGGCGCTCCGCGCGCGTGACAGGCGACTCCCGGATTGCGTCGCCGGTGCCTGCGACCAGCACGGCGGCGGTGCCCCGGCCGAGGTCGAGCCGACGGCAGGCGGCGGCAAGCACCGACTGCGTCACCCCGAAACTGAAGCGGAGCACCTCGAGCCGATCATGGTCGAGGGGCAGCGACCTGGCGAGGCCGGCAACCTGGCGGGCGAGCGGGCTCGTCCGCGAGAACCGGCGCTGGAGGAGCGCGGCCATCTCATCCGTGCCAAGGAAGGCGGCCCCCGCGGCGTTCGCCCAAAGCACGGCGCTGCCGTCGCCGCGGAACACGAAGGCCGGGCGCGGGTCGAGAAGCAGCGCCCCGACAGCCGGCACCGCAGAGAGATCGAGAAAGACTTCGGTCCGCCCGTTCATCGACGCGCCACCGTCATTGCAGGTTCAAGCGGGACGGTCATCATCATGCCTGCGCCGGTCTTAGCCCGGCGGCGGTCAAGGGTCCATGCAGCCGGAAGCGCCGCCTCGGGGCTTGGTTAACCCTCCGTGGTTGGCCTTCGGCGAAGTGCGTCCTATTCTTCTCACCACCCAGGCAGCCGACAGGAAGGGACACCACACCATGCAGCGTACCCCCTTCGAGATCCCCGACCAGATGCGGGAAGTTGCGGACAAGAGCGTCGAACAGGCCCGGAAGGCGCTCGGGCAGTATCTCGACGCCACCCAGGAGGCCGTCGCCAAGGCCGAGGGCTCGGCCAGATCGGCGCGCGAGGGCGCCGCCGAAGTCAGCCGCCAAGCCCTCGCCTTCCTTGAGGAGAACGTCAACGCCTCGTTCGACTTCGCCCACCGCCTGGTGCAAGCGCGGACCGTCGAGGAGATCGCGGCGCTGCAGAAGGAGTTTCTCGCGCGCCAGATGGCGGGCCTGGCCGAGCAGGGCAAGAGCCTCGGAACGATGGTCGGCCGGGCGGCGAGCGAGGCGGTGGACAAGACGCGGAAGTAGACCACCCCTTTCCATCGGCCCCGCACGTTTCGGCGCGGAAAAACGGGCCTGTCGTTGTGCGTTGCGAGATACATATTGCAATGCACAAACACTCTGCCTATATATCGATCATCGGCGACGATCCGCGGCGTTAGTTCCCTGTGAGGGGTGCCCCGGACGCCGCAAGGTTTCCTATCGCGAGGATACGACCACGATGGCTACGACCCAGAGCAAGAGCAAGACCAAGGCCGACACGATGGATTTCAAGCCGCCGTTCGAGGCCTTCACCATGCCGACCGGCAGCTTCGACGTTCCGGTCGCCTTTCGCGATCTCGCGGAGAAGGGCATCGCCCAGGCGCGCGACGCCTATGCCAAGATGAAGACGGCGGCCGAGGACACCACCGAGGCGGTCGAGGACACCTTCGAGACCGCCCGCGACGGTGCGTTCACCTTCGGCGTCAAGACGATCGATGCCGTCAAGGCCAACAGCGACGCGTCCTTTGCCTTCGCCAAGGACCTCTTCGGCGCCAAGACCCTCGCCGACGTGATCGAGCTCCAGACGGCGTTCGCCCGCCACCAGTTCGACACCATGACGGCGCAGGCCAAGGAATTCCAGGAGCTCGCGCAGAAGGTCATGACCGACGCGACCAAGCCGATCACGGCCCACGTCGAAAAGTCGTTCAAGGAGATCAAGGCCGGGTAACCTCCCCCCGGTCCTGATAGTGGCGTACGAACGGCCCGGCTCCTCCCTCCGGGCCGTTTCGATTCCGGGGTCCGCCGGCGCACCACGGGAGCGTCGGTCCGCCTCTCTTTCCGCTTGAACGAACGCGCGCGAGACTCTAGGTTCCGCCCGCGCACGACGTGCAGCCGTAGCTCAGTTGGTAGAGCGCCGGATTGTGGATCCGTAGGTCGCTGGTTCGAGCCCAGCCGGCTGTACCAATCAGACCAGTCCCCATCACCCAGTGCCCCCAGGCCGCCCCGCAGGGTGCAGTCCCAGCGCGGCATGAGGCGCGTCGCCGCGAGGCATCCGCCGATGCGAAAACGCCGGCCCCTCGGCCGGCGTCGTCGTATTCGGCTGGAACGGCGTCGCGTCAGCGCGCGGGGCCGTCCTCGTCCGGGTCGGGGTCGGTATTGGCCTCCTCGCAGCGGGCGAGGCGGCCCTTCTCGGCCATCGCCTCTTCCTCCGTCGCATAGGGCCCGGCGAGCTTGCCGAAGCCCGGCAGGACCACGTCGACCACCTCGCAGCTGCGATCCTCGCCGGAGACGACGAACCACTCGTCGGCGTGGGCGATAGTGACGGTCGAGGCCGCGATCAGCGCGGCGAGGGTCAGGGTTCTCGCGATCATGTCGGTGTACCTCCCGGGGTTGGGGCGCGCAGCGCCGCACAAAGACGACGGGTCGCCCTCCGCCGCAAAGCGGTAGCACGCAGCCGGCAGCGCGCCAAGCGGCGGCGTTCAACCGCGGTCGAGCACCGCGTCGAACCGCGCGGTTCGGGTCGGCCCGTCATCGACGGCGACAAGGAGCGCCGGATCGAAGATGCGGTCGCGCGCATTGCCCGGCTCGCCGGGGAAGTAGAGCTGCGTCATGAGCACCGGGCCGCCCGGGGCCTGGAACTTGACGTGGAAATGCCGGGTCCGGCCCGGATAGAGACCGGGGACGATGGTCTCGAAGCGATAGTTGCCGTCGGGGCCGGCGAACTGGTGGCCGCGGAGGCCATAGCCGCGGTTGTCATAGTGGCGGCATCGTCGCAGTGCCAGAGGTCGACGAGCGCGCCCGAGATCGGCCGGCAGTCGCGGCCGAGGACGGTGCCGGCGAGGACGATCGGCGTGCCCGCAATGCCCGGCTCGCGGAGCACGGCTCGTTCCGGCGAGTCCGGCGTGAAGTAGGGCCCCTCGGTCTGGTGCGGCGTGAGGTCAGGGTCTTCGCCGCAGGCGGGCGTGAGCGGCAGCTCGGCCGCTGACGCCAGCCGCGGCCAGGTCGGCCCCGCGAAACCGGCGGCACCCAAGCCGGCGAGGCCGCGCAGGAAGCGTCGCCGGGTGCCTTCGCGATCGGCCATGGTCCGAGCCTCCCCTGGGATTGGATGCGACGGGGCGGACGCTGCCTGAGGTTTCGCCGGCGCACGCGCGATCCTATATAGGCGGGATCCCGCCACCGACACGGCCTCCCGCATGATTCTCGACCTCGACCAGCGCACCGGCTGGCCCGACGACCTCAGGCTCCTCATCGAGCGCTATCCGCGCGCCGCCTGGCAGGGCCACGCCAATCTCGGCGAACTCGCCCGCTTCTGGCTCGGCATCCACGACGGATTCCGCCGGTCGGGGCTCGCGCTCGCCCAGGGCGCCGCGGATTTCCGCGAGGGACGGCTGTCGCCGGCCGAGTACCGCGCCTGGTTCCGGCCGCGGCTTCAGACCTTCCTCGGCCACCTCGAGGGCCACCACACGATCGAGGACCATCAGTTCTTCCCGGTCTTCGGCCGGGCGGAGCCGCGCCTGCTCCGCGGCTTCGAGGTGCTCGAGAGCGACCACGAGAACATCCACGCCGCGATGGAAGCGACCTTCGAGGCGGCCAACGCCTTCCTGCGGGCGAGCGAGACCGACCGCGACGCGATGCTGCAGGCCGGCGATGCCTATGCCGCCGCCGGGCAGAAGCTCCTCCACAAGCTCGGCCGCCATCTCGAGGACGAGGAGGACCTGATCATCCCGCTGATCCTCGACCGGGGCGAAGGACCGCTCGGCGTCGGCTGACAGGCCGCCTGCGGCGGCGCACGCCGCCGGTTTGCCGTCCCCCGGCCCCCATGCGATAAATTCCGGCGGGCAGAGGCGCGCCGCCCCCCGCGGCTGGGCTGGAGGGAAATGGCCAACGACGTCCCCGGCGTCAGGGAGGCGCGTTACCGCCTTCTCGGGATACAGGCGATTCCGTTTGCCGACGGCGTCGTCATCCGTCGCGGCCGTGCCCGGATATACCTGCGCGGCGAAGGGCTCGGCGACCTCCTCGACCTCCTGATCCGGCGCTCCGCCGAAGGCGGCGGCATCAGCCTCGCCGGCATGATGGCCGAGGTCGAGGGCGCCCGCCACACCGCACTGAAGGCGCTGTTCGACCGTCTGGTCTCCGAGCGCTTCCTGGTCGCCGCCGGCATCCCCTATGGCGACGAGCGGCCGGACGACGTCTTCTACTGGAACCACGGCGCCGATGCGGCAGCCTCGCGGGACGCCCTCGCCCGCATCGAGATCGCGGTCTTCGGGGTCAACCACATCACGCTGCCGCTGATCGGCAATCTCCGGAGCTGCGGCTTCCGGTCGGTGACGCTCGTCGACCATCCGGCGCTCCGCAACCTCGACTTCTTCAACGACCGCCAGGACCTCCGCCCCGAGATCGCCGGGGCGATGGCGACCCCGCCACGGAACCTCGAGGAGTGGACGCTGCGCGCCAGGCCGGCCGACTGCCACGTCGTCTGCAGCGACTTCGGCGGCCTCGACCTGATGCGCGAGTGGAACCGGAAGTGCGTCGCCTCGGGCACGCGCTTCTACCCCATCGTCCTCGAGGACGAGGTCGCGAGCCTCGGCCCGCTGGTCGTGCCGCGCGAGGGGCCGTGCTACGAGTGCCTGGCGGCGCGCATCGACTCGAACCGCAGCGACGCCGCCCTCCACAGGGCCGGCGAGGAACACGCCTTCTTCGGCCAGACGGTCACCGGATTCGTCCAGCCCATGGCGCGCGTCGCCGCCGACCTCGCCGCCATCGATCTCCTCAAGGCCTTCGGCCGGACACTTCCCGGTGACGTGGTCGGCCGCCTCATCGAGGCCGACCTGATGGCGCCGGCGCTCCGCGTGCGGACCGTGCTCCGGGCGCCGCGCTGCCCGGTCTGCTCCCCCGCCCGGTTCGGGCGCGGCGGCGGGGGCGAGCCGTGAACGGGGCGATCCGCGCCGCCTTCGACGACCTCTACGATCCGCGGGTCGGCGTCGTGTCGGGTCTGCACGAGGCGGAGCGGGCGCCCGGCGCGCCGGACTGGTTCCACGCAGTCGCCACGACGGCCGATCCCGGAGCGCTCGGGGGCCTGCCGGGGCCCGTCCGCGTTTGCGCCGCCGGCGCGACGCGCGATACAGCCTTCTCGAGTGCGGTCGCCGCGGCCATCGCGCGCTATGCCGCCGCCCTCTACGAGCGCGGCGGGCTGCCGCTGGCACGCTTCGAGGACGCCCCCTTCGCCGCGCTCGATCCGCGTCACTTCGCCCTGTTCAGCGACGCCCAGTACCGCCGGCCGGGCTTTCCCTACGTGCCCTTCACGCGATCGACGCCGGTGCGCTGGGCGAGCACCGTCGACCTGGCGAGCGGCAGCCTCGTGCACGTGCCCGCATCGGCGGTCTGGTACCCCTTCGTCCATCTCCGGCTGGCCGGCGACCTGCCAGTTCTGCCGCCGTGGCTGGGCGGCCTCGCCTGCGGCGACGGGGTGGCCGCCGCCTCGCTCTCTGGCCTCTACGACGTGATCGCCCGCGACGCGGCGGCGATGTTCTGGCAGTCGCTGACCGCGCCGCCGCAGATCGCGCTCGAAACGCTGCCGCCCGATCTCCGCGCTCTTGCCGGCCGCTTCCACGGCGGTCGAAGGCGGCTGACGCTCCTCGACGTGACGGTCGACAACCGCATCCCGGCCGTGGTCGCGGTGCTCGCCTCGGATCATCCTGCCGATCCAGCCCTCGCCTTCGCCGCGGCGGCGGACCTCGATCCGGCCGTGGCGGCGGGGCGGGCCCCGGTCTCATATACACATCTGACGC
>JAEZEN010000293.1 GCA_023433185.1 Pseudomonadota bacterium
TAGATCTTCAGCGGCACGACCGTCATGCCCTCGCGCTGCACGGCATTGGCCAGCCGGCCGATCTCGCGCTTGTGGAGGAGCAGCTTCCGCGGCCGCCGGGTCTCGTGGTTGAAGCGGTTGGCCTGAAGGTATTCGGGGATGTAGGCGTTGAAGAGCCACATCTCGCCGTCCTTCTCGCTGGCGTAGGAATCGGCGATGTTGCTCTGCCCGGCGCGGAGCGACTTCACCTCCGTGCCGGCGAGCATGATGCCGGCCTCGAAGGTCTGGCCGATCTCGTAGTTGAACCGCGCGCGGCGGTTCGCCGCCGCGATCGTCTGCGCGGGCTGGGTGCTCTTCTTGGCCATCAGCGGTTCAGTTGATCAATCCCGCATGCACCATCGCCGAACGGATCGCCGCCCGGGTCGGTTCCGAGACCTTGACCAGGGGCAGGCGGACGTCGTCGCTGATCCGGCCGAGGACGGAGAGAGCATACTTCACACCGGTCGGATTGGGCTCGATGAACAGCGCCTGGTGGAGCGGCATCAGCCGGTCCTGGTAGGTCAGCGCCCGCGCGTAGTCGCCGGCGAGGCAGGCCTCCTGGAACTCCGAAAGAAGCTTCGGCGCGACGTTGGAGGTGACCGAGATGCAGCCCTGCCCGCCATGGGCGTTGAAGGCGAGCGCGGTCGCGTCCTCGCCGGACAGCTGGTTGAACTCGGGGCCCATCGCGTGGCGCTGCATGCTGACCCGCTCGACCTTGCCGGTGGCATCCTTCACGCCGGTGATGTTCTTCAGTTCGAACAGCCGCGCCATGGTCTCGACGCTCATGTCGATCACCGAGCGCGGCGGGATGTTGTAGATGATGATCGGGATGCCGATGGCGTCGTTGATCGCCTTGAAGTGCTGGTAGAGCCCTTCCTGGTTGGGCTTGTTGTAGTAAGGCGTGACGACGAGCACCGCGTCCGCCCCCGCCTTCTCGGCGAAGCGGGCGAGGTCGATCGCCTCGCGGGTGTTGTTCGAGCCCGCCCCGGCGATCACCGGCACCCGCCCCGCCGCCGTCTCGATGCAGATTTCCACGACGCGCTTGTGCTCGTCGTGGCTCAGCGTCGGCGTCTCGCCCGTGGTGCCGACCGGCACGAGGCCGTGGGTTCCCTCGGCAATCTGCCACTCGACGTGGCCGCGGAACGCCTCCTCGTCGACGGCGCCATCGCGCATCGGGGTGACGAGGGCAGTTATCGATCCTGTGAACATCAGGCCACATCCTTGCCGGAATTACGGCGTTTTCCTCTAGTGGGCGACCTTATGCCGAGGCCGTTGGGCGGGCAACATCGCGATCCCGCCGGGGTCGTCAAGTGTTCGTTCACCATGGCAGGCTAGTTTCGCCGCGGAAGCGCATGGATCCGATTCGTCATTCTTTTGTCCGGCCGGAGAGAGAGACCGATGCAGTTGATGGCGCCCAAGGCTGATTCGCGATACCCGCGGCCGCTTTCCCCGCGCCGCTGGATGTTGACGGTCGCCGTGGCCGCCCTCGCCGTGGCGGGCCTTGCCCAGCCGGGTCCAGCGCAGGAATCGCCCTTCGACGCGCTCACCAGCATTCCCCTGCCGCGCCTCAATCCGCAGCGGCCGCCGGCCTCCGCCACCCTGCTCTCCTACAGCGATCCGATCGCCGGCCTGCTCGCCGATCGGATGGACGACGCTCACGCCGCCGTCAGCGATGCCGAGCCACCGGTCGAGCTGGGGGTGGTCGTCGCATCCAAGGCCCAGCCCCCGGTCAAGACGGCCAGCGGCAATTCGGTCGGCCTCCGCTATGCGATCAAGTTCATCGACGACGGCAACTACGCCGCCGCGACCGCCGCAGCCTATGCGATCACCGACCCGGTCGAGGCCAAGATCGTCCACTGGCTGGTCGCCACGAGCGGTTCCGCCGCCGTCTCGTCCGAGGTGATCGCCGACGTCTGGCGGCGCCTCGCCGACTGGCCCGGACAGGCCCTGCTCCAGACCCGCTTCGAGCAGGCGCTGGTCCGCGAGAAGCCGGCGCCGGCGACGGTCATCCGGCTGATGACCGGACGGCCGCCGATCACCGAGAGCGGCGCGATGCTGCTGACCCGGGCCTATCTCGAGGTCGGCCGCAGCAAGGATGCCGCCGCGACCATGGGCCACTACTGGCAGACCGAGCGCTTCGAGGCCGAGGCCGAGGCCCGGATCCGCAAGGAGTTCGGCAAGCTCATCCCCGCTTCCGCCTACAAGGCACGCCTCGACCGCCTGCTCTACGAGGGGCAGAACAGCGCCGCGACCCGCAACGCCAAGTTCCTGAACAACGACGAGATCGCGCTCGCCGCGGCCGTAGTCGCCGTCGACACCAAGACCAACATGCCGGGCGCGCTCAAGGCGGTTCCCGCGGCGAAGCGCAAGGATCCGCTCTACCTCTACGCCGAGGCGCGCTACCTCCGCAGCCAGGACAAGCTCGAGGAAGCCGCGCGGATGCTGCTTTCCGGGCCGCGCGACAAGGCCCTCATCGACGGCGATGCGTGGTGGACGGAGCGCCGGATCGTGGCCCGCGCGCTGCTCGACAAGGGCGACGCGAGGACGGCCTACCAGCTTGCGTCCACCCATTCCGCCGAGTCGAGCGCCAGCATCGCCGAGGCCGAGTTCCACGCCGGCTGGTTCGCCCTCGAGTATCTCGGCGACCCGACGAGCGCCCGCAAGCACTTCCTGGAGATCGAGCGCGTCTCCCAGATGCCGCTCAGCCAGTCGCGGGCCGAGTACTGGCTCGGCCGCGCCGCCGAGCGCGCGGGCGACCGCAACGCGGCGGTGGCGCACTACAAGAACGCCGGCAACTTCCCGACGACCTTCTACGGCCAGCTCGCCCTCTCCCGCCTCGGCGTCAAGCAGCTGCCGATCGCGCCGCCGCCCAAGATCGATGCCGCGGCGAAGCAGCGCTTCGAGCGCCACGAGCTGGTCCAGGTCATGAACAAGCTCGATGCCCTCAATCGCGGCGACCGGAAGACGATGTTCCTGAGGGCGCTTGCCGACCGGCTCACCGACCCGGCCGACATCGCCATTCTCTGCGAGATCGCGGAGAAGGAGAGCGGCCATTCCTTCGCCCTGTCGCTCGGCAAGCTCGCCTCCTACCGCAACCTGCCGGTCCACTCGTCGGCTTTCCCCACCGGGGCGATTCCGCATTCCACGAAGACCGGCGTGGTCGAGAAGCCGATGGTGTACGCCATCGCCCGTCAGGAGAGCGCCTTCAATTCGGCCGCGGTCAGTTCGGCTGGCGCGCGGGGGCTCCTCCAGCTCATGCCGGCAACCGCCAGGGAGATGGCCAAGGCCGTCGGCGTCTCCTTCTCGCAGGATCGCCTGACGTCGGATCCCGCCTACAATGCGCAGCTCGGCGCCGCTTTCCTCGCCAGGCTCCACGCGAATTACAGCGGCTCGTTCATCATGACCTTCGCCGCCTACAATGCCGGGCCGAGCCGCGTCACCGCCTGGGTCAAGCAGTATGGCGACCCGCGCGACCCGAACGTCGATGCGGTCAACTGGATCGAGCGCATTCCCTTCACCGAGACGCGCAACTACGTGCAGCGCGTGATGGAGAACATGCAGGTCTACCGCGCGCGCCTCGGTGCGCCGGCGCTGACCATCGAGGCCGATCTCAAGCGCGGCCGGAGCTGACGGCTTGGGGCGCATCGGCTCGCGCCTCCGTCGCCTGTTCGGCGGGCCCGCGCCGGAGGCGGACGCCCACCCTGACGGCATCGGCGGCGACGAGGGGCTCGAATTCCTCGACTACGAATTCCCGGACGACAGCCCGCCTTCGGAGGCATCGGCCGCCGCCGGGGCGGGTTGCCGCGATCGCTTCTACACCAGCTCCGACGGCTTGCGCCTGCATGTTGCCGAGTACGGAAGCACCGCATCGCCGTGGCTCCCCGTGGTCTGCATTCCGGGCCTGTCACGCAATGCGCGCGATTTCGACGATCTCTGCCGGCACCTGTCCGCCCATCCGCAGCGCCCGCGCCGCGTCCTCGCCTTCGATCTCCGCGGGCGCGGGCTTTCCGACCGGGACACGGACGAGGCACGCTACACGCCCATCGTCGAGATGCAGGACGTGCTCGACGGCATGGCGGCCCTCGGCGTCGGCCGGGCGGTGGTCGTCGGCACGTCGCGCGGCGGACTGATCGCCATGATGATGGGTGTCGCGCGGCCGTCGGTGCTCGCCGGCGTCGTGCTCAACGACATCGGCCCGGCGATCGAGGCGCGTGGCCTCGCGCGGCTCAAGACCTATGTCGGCCGCATGCCCGATCCGAACGACTGGGACGATGCCGCCCTCATCCTCGAGCGCCTGCATGGCCGCCTGTTCCCCGCGCTCTCGCCCGCCGAGTGGCAGGCCTTCGCGCGGATGACGTGGCGCGACGTCGACGGCATGCCCGCGGTCGACTACGATCCGGCGCTCGCACGGACCTTCGACGGAATCGAGTTCGATCAGCCGATGCCGACGCTGTGGCCCGAGTTTGCCGCCCTCGCCGGGCTGCCGGTGATGGTCATCC
>JAEZEN010000508.1 GCA_023433185.1 Pseudomonadota bacterium
TCGGCGAGCAGCTCTACACCGCCGACGCCTTCAACGCCTTCATGGAGGCGGGCGCGGTCCACTACGTCCAGCCCGACGTGACGCGCCTCGGCGGGATCAGCGAGTACATCACCGTGGCCGAGGCCGCCTGGTCGCGGAAGCTGCCGGTGGTGCCCCATGTCGGCGACATGGGCCAGGTCCACGTCCATCTCGCGCTCTGGCACCCGGCGACGACGATGCTCGAATACATCCCGTGGATCATGGACTGCTTCGCGGAGCCGATCGCGGTGAAGGACGGCGCCTACCAGCGGCCGCAGCAGCCGGGCGCCAGCACGACGCTGACCGAGGAGGCGGTGCGGCGCTACGCGCAGCCGCTGGGGTGACCCCTCTCGCGGCCATGGCCTTGCCATGGCCACCCCCTCCCGCAAGGGGAGAGGGTTTGGAGTGGACTGGAACGAATCAGCGAACTCCCTGCCCTCTCCCTTGCGGGCTACGAGATTCACCCATCTCGCCAGCCATGTCGGAGCGAATGAAGCCTTGCTTTCACCGCTCGAAAGACCGAGGACGCTCCGGTTCATGCGACACCCAACCCTCCCCTTGTGGGAGGGCTGGGGCGGTGCGTCGTCTACGAAGGACCTCCCACCGGAGATGTGTGAACCTCATAGCCTTGCGGGAGGGTGGCCGCCGCAGCGGCCGGGTGAGGGGGACGCCCTCACACCTGCGGGATGTTCTCCTTGAAGATCGCCTGGATGCGGATCGGCGGCAGGGCCGGGGCCGGCGTGCCGCGGGCCGCGGCGACCAGCCAGTCGACGGCGTCGCGGGCCTCGACCCGCGGGTTCTGGTCGATGACCGCGTCGACGGTGCCGGTCACCAGTAGGCGCCGGGTGAACTCCGTCAGTTCGTGGCAGATGAAGGTCGCCTCGCGGGCCCGCCCCGCCTCCTCCAGCGCCCGGGCGATGCCGCGGTTGCCGCCGCCGATATTATAGACGCCGGCGAGCCGAGGATAGGCCGCGAGCAGGGCCTGCGCCTCGGCGAAGGCGCGCCCGGCATCGTCGCGGACCTCGCGGAGCTCGACGATCGTCAGCTCCGGGTATTCCTCTGCAAGGATGTGGCGGAAGCCCATCTCGCGCTCCTCGTGGCCGCGGTAGCTGAGGCTGCCGGCGAACATCGCGATCTCGCGTCCCCCCCGCCGCATCATGCGGCCGAGCAGGTGGCCGGCAAGCCGACCCGCCGCCCGGTTGTCGATGCCGACATAGCCCAGGCGGGAGACGTTCGAAATGTCCGTGACCATCGTCAGCACCGGCACGCCCGCCGCCACGACCTCGCGGATCGCCTCGCGAATGAGCGGATGGTCGAGCGGCAGGACGCCGATCGCATGGGTGCGCCCCTTGAGGTCGCCGAGCTTCCGCGCCAGCGCCTCGGGGTCGAAATCATCGATGCGGTGGATGCGGATCTCGGCGTCGCCGGCGCGCGCGGCCGCCATCGCCGCGAGATGCTCGGCGAGCACCTTGAGAAAGGTGTTGGTGCCGCCCGGCAGGACGAAGTCGAGGCCGACCGTCGCCCCCGGCCGCGGCGGCGCCGCGTCGCGATGCTCCGGCAGGTAGCCGAGCCGGATCGCGGCGTCGATCACCTGGCTTCGCGTCCGCGCCTTGACGCCGGGCCGGTTGTTCAGCGTGCGGTCGACGGTCGCCGTGCTGACGCCCGCGGCACGCGCGATCTCGACGATCGTGGCGCGCCCCGGGACCGCACCCTCATGGCCCTCTGGCCCCCCTTCTGACATCGGCTTCTGGTCCTCCCCCGGGGCACGATACATCAGTTTCGATCATTTTGTGATCGCCTGAATCTTGTGCGCCGTGCCCGCACATCCTTATGCCGCACGCGGCCCTGTCGCTCAACCCACTGGAACTAATAACTATTCTATTCGTGGTCGGCCTCCCGCGCAGCGCTGCGGCGCAGAAGCATGTCCGATCGATGCGTTGACAGGCTGAAGGAATATTGATCATCTGCCCGGCAACAACGGACCCGCGAGGTCCGGAGGGAGGAAGAACCGAGACATCCAGGCCGGGCGGGCCAGTCCCCGCGACAGCCCTGTCGCGCTTCGCCCCACCCTCCGCGACCCGCGCGGTCACCGCATCCGGCCACCCAAGGCCGGACGGCAAGGGAGGGGAGCATCATGGCCGACGCACTGGGCTTCACGCCGGACCCGCCGATCCGCAGCCGCGACCTCAGGATCGGCTGCATCGGGGCCGGCATGATCATGGCCGAGTGCCATCTCGCGGCCTACAAGGAGGCCGGCTTCCCGGTGGTCGCGATCGCCTCGCGGAGCCGCGACCGGGCCGCACAGGTGGCGGAACGCTGGGGGATTCCGCGCGTCGACGACACGCCGCAGGCGCTGATCGAGGACCCCGAGGTCGAGATCGTCGACCTCGCCTTTCCGCCCGACCAGCAGCCCGACCTCGTCAGGCATGCGCTCCGCCAGCCGCACATCAAGGGCATCCTCGCCCAGAAGCCGCTGTCGCTGACGCTTCAGGAGGCGATCGACCTCCGCGAGGCGGCGAAGGCCGCCGGCAAGATCCTCTCGGTCAACCAGAACATGCGCTACGACCAGTCGATGCGCGTCCTGAAGCAGATCCTCGACCGGGGCGAGCTCGGCGAGCTGGTTTTCGCCGAGATCGACATGCACGCGATCCCGCACTGGCAGACCTTCCTCGAGGACTACGACCGGCTGACGCTCGCCAACATGAGCGTGCATCATCTCGACGTGCTCCGCTTCCTGTTCGGCGATCCGGACGAGATCTTCACCACCACCCGCACCGACCCGCGGACGCAGTTCGCCCACACCGACGGGATCACCGTCTCGACGCTGCGCTTTCCCTCGGGGCTCCTTGCCCTGTCGCTCGAGGACGTGTGGTCGGGGCCACGTGAGGAGGGCTACGAGTCCGACGTCTACATCGCCTGGCGGGTCGAGGGCACCGAAGGCGTCGCCAAGGGCACCATCGGCTGGCCGACGGGCGCGAAGTCGACGCTCACCTACGCCTCGACGAAGACCACCGGCGGCAAGTGGGTCACGCCGGAGTGGGACACGATGTGGTTCCCGCATGCCTTCAAGGGCGTGATGGAGCAGCTCCAGCATGCGGTGGCGACCGGCGCGGATCCGGCGCTCACCGTCGCCGACAACGTTAGGACCGTGGCACTCATCGAGGCGGGCTACCGCTCGATCGCCGAGCGCCGCGTCGTCAAGCTGTCCGAAATCAAGATCTGAAACGCTTCGGGAGGAACCAAGCCATGATGCAGGTCGGCATATTCACCGGCTACTTTCCCTACGGCCTCGAGGAGACCGTGAAGAAGATCAAGTCGCTCGGCTTCAACACCGCGCAGCTCGACCTCCACTTCAAGGACATCGACCTCTCGGCCGGCCAGATCACCAAGGACAAGGCGAAGCGCGTCCGCGACACCTTCCGGGATCACGACCTGCCGATCTGCTGCGTGTCGGGCTACACCAACATCATCCACCCCGACAAGGCGGAGCGCGAGAAGCGCGTCGGCTATCTCAAGGAGATCATCCGCAACGCCCGGAACTTCGGCTCGCGCTACGTGATCTCCGAGACCGGCACCTACAACACCGAGTCCGACTGGGTCGCGCATCCCAAGAACAAGACCGAGGAGGGCTTCGAGGAGTGCCGCAAGGTCATCGCCGAGCTCGCCCAGGAGGCCTATGACCACG
>JAEZEN010000556.1 GCA_023433185.1 Pseudomonadota bacterium
GGTGAAGGCGGAGCGCCTCGCCCGCCTGCAGGCGGCGATCGCGGCCGCGCAGCGACGCTTCAGCGCCACGCGCGTCGGCACGACGGCCGAGGTTCTGTTCGAGCGCACCGGGCGCCATCCGGGCCAGATCGTCGGGCGCTCCCCGTGGCTTTCGCCGGTCCAGGTCGAGGGCGACCCCGGACTGATCGGCACGATCGCCCCGGTGACGATCGCGGAAGCCGGACCCAACAGCTTTTTCGGCACGCTCCCGGGCGGGACGCCGAAGCCGGCGCAAGTGGAGGCCGCGGCATGAATGCTCCCCCCTCGACGCGCGGGCGGCTGTCTCCCGTGGTTCCGGAGGACCAGGCGCACATCGTCGTGACCTTCGACGACAACCGGCTGATGCCCGCGCTCTTCGGCGAGTTCGACCGCAACCTCGCCCATATCGAGCAGAGCCTCGGCGTCGAAGCCTCCGCCCGCGGCAACCAGGTCAGCATCCGCGGCAGCCAGGAGGCCTGCACCCGGGCACGCCTCGCCCTCGACATCCTGTACGGCCGCCTTCAGGAGGGCCATGAGGTGACCCCCGGCGACGTCGACGGCGCGGTTCGCCTCGCCGAGGCCGCCGAGGCGCAGCTGAGCCTGCCGACGCTCGAGCCGCGCGGCCGGCTCGCCATGGCGCAGATTTCAACCCGGCGCCGCACCGTGATGGCGCGCACCGTCACCCAGGACGCCTATATCCGCGCCTTCGACCGCGCCGATCTGATCTTCGGCGTCGGCCCGGCGGGAACCGGCAAGACCTACCTTGCGGTCGCCTATGCATCGGCGATGGTCGAACGCGGCGGCGCCGAGCGGATCATCCTGTCGCGCCCGGCCGTCGAGGCCGGAGAACGCCTCGGCTTCCTGCCCGGCGACATGCGCGAGAAGGTCGATCCCTATCTCCGCCCGCTCTACGACGCGCTCTACGACATGATGCCCGCCGACAAGGTCGAGCGGGGCCTGCAATCGGGGCTGATCGAGGTCGCCCCCCTCGCCTTCATGCGGGGCCGGACCCTCTCCGACGCCATCGTCATCCTCGACGAGGCGCAGAACACCACCTCGATGCAGATGAAGATGTTCCTCACCCGCCTCGGTGAGAATTCGAAGATGATCGTCACCGGCGACCCGAGCCAGGTCGACCTGCCGCCAGGCCAGACCTCGGGACTCGTCGAGGCCATAAGCCTGCTCGTCGGGATCCCGCGCATCGCCCAGATCCGGTTCTCGGCCGCGGACGTGGTCCGTCACCCCCTGGTCGGGCAGATCGTCTCCGCCTACGACCGCGCGGGCGCGCGCAGCGGACCCGCGCCTTGAACGCCAGCGGCAGCGCAATGCCGGCGATTGCCGTCGGCATCCTGGTCGAGGACGGCGCCTGGCCGTCGCGGCAGAAGCTGAGGGCGATCGCCCGCCGTGCGATCGATGCAGCGCTGGCCCGCGCCAAGCCGGCATTGGCGCCGGAGCCGGAGGCCTCGCTCCTCTTCACCGGCGACGCCCGCATGCGCGACCTCAACCTCCGATACCGGGGCAAGGACAGACCGACCAATGTCCTGTCCCTGCCCGCTGCGCCCGTCCTTGCCGGCCGGCTCGGACCGCCGCTCGGGGACGTCGTCCTCGCCGAGGAAACGATCCGCGACGAAGCCGCAGATCAGGGTCTGGCGTTCGAGGACCACCTTACCCATCTGATCGTGCATGGCTTTCTCCACCTGATCGGTTACGATCACGAGCGCGAGTCCGAGGCGCTTGTGATGGAAGACTTGGAGGTCGCCATACTCGGCGATCTCGGAATTGCCGACCCCTATGCCGCGTCAGGCCCGACGCAACGAAAGTGACCATGTCCGAACCGAACACGACGGAACAACCGCCCCCGGAGCCCGACAGTACGAGCCGGAGCAATGGGCTCGCATCCGAGGGGTGGCTCGACAAGATCAAGGCAGCCGTAGGGCTGCGCGCCTCGTCCTCGCTCCGCGAGGGAATCCTCGAGGCGCTCGCCGCCGGCGAGCACGGCGCCGAGTTTTCGCCCGAGGAGCGGGCGATGCTCGCCAATATCCTCAACCTGCGCGACGTCCGCGTCGACGACATCATGGTGCCGCGGGCCGATATCGACGCCGTCGACATCGGCATATCCCTTGGCCAGCTGCTCCTCGCCTTCCATCGGTCGGGGCATTCGCGGATGCCGGTCCACCGCGAGACGCTCGACGATCCTGTCGGACTGGTCCACATCAAGGACCTCATGACCCATATCACCCGGCTTGCCACCGTCGGCGGCGAGGGTGAGGGGAACGAGGGGGCCGAGGTCGACCTCCACCGGGTGGGCCTCGATCGGACGCTCGGCGAGTCCGACCTCGTCCGCAGCATCCTGTTCGTTCCGCCCTCGATGCCGGTGACGGCGCTGCTCGCCTCGATGCAGGCGACGCGGATGCAGCTCGCCCTCGTCATCGACGAGTATGGCGGTACCGACGGCCTCGTCTCCCTCGAGGACGTGATCGAAGTGGTCGTCGGCGACATCGAGGACGAGCACGACGACGACGAGGCGCCGATGATCGTCCCCGAGGGGGAAGGCGCCTTCCTTGCCGACGCGCGCGCCGATCTCGACGACGTTTCGGCCGCCGTCGGGGCCGATCTGTCGGGCGGCGAGGCGGCGGAGGACGTCGACACCATCGGCGGGCTCGTCGTGAGCCTGCTCGGGAGGGTGCCGGTGCGCGGCGAGCTGGTGAACGCGCCCGGCGGCTACGAGTTCGAGATCCTTGACGCCGACCCGCGGCGGATCAAGCGCCTCCGGATCAGGGAGAAATCCGCGACGCCGCGCATCGAGGCGCGCCGCAAGCGCCCCGTCGAGACCCGGGCGGACGGCGAGGCGGCATAGTCGCCGCTTCGGCCCCTTGACCGGGCGAACGCCGTCCCGCTTCCTCGCGCATGGACCGAATCGCCCGAACCCTGGCGGCACTCACCGGCTGGCGCCGCCTTGCCGTTGCGCTTGCCGCGGGCGGGCTGTCGGCCCTGGCGCTCCCGCCGGTCGGTGCCATTCCCGTCCTCTTCGCCACCCTCCCCTTGTTCGTCTGGCTCATCGATGGCGTCGCGGAGGGCACCGCGACCGCGCGCACGCGACGCTTCCGGGGTGGGGCCGCGATCGGCTGGTGCTTCGGCTTCGGCTACTTCCTCGCCGGCCTGTGGTGGATCGGGGCGGCGTTCCTCGTCGACGGCGAACAGTTCGCCTGGCTGCTGCCGCTCGCGGTCACGATCCTTCCCGCCGGCCTCGCCCTCTTCTGGGGTCTCGGCGCCGGGGTGGCGGCGCTCGCATGGCGGCAGGGCTGGCCGCGAATCCTCGTCCTGGCGGCTGCGATGGCGGCGGCCGAATGGCTGCGCGGACACCTCCTGACCGGGTTTCCCTGGAACGCCTTCGGCTACACGCTCGCGCCCGTCCCGGTCATGATGCAGTCCGCCGCCCTGGTCGGCCTCTGGGGGCTGACCCTTGCCGCCTTCGCCGTCTTCGCCGCTCCGGCGGCGCTCGCGCCGCGGCCCGCGGCGGGGCGGCGGGGC
>JAEZEN010000633.1 GCA_023433185.1 Pseudomonadota bacterium
GTTGAGATAGTACTCGCGCTGCGTCTTCTCCATCTGGCGCTTGACGCGGCTGCGGATGCGCTTCTCGACCTGGAGCACCGAGATCTCGCTCTCCATCAGGCCGAGCACGCGCTCGAGGCGCTCGACGACGGTCGGCAGCGCGAGCAGTGCCTGCTTGTCGACGATCTTGACCGCGAGATGGGAACCGACCGTATCGGCGATCTTCGAATAGTCGTCGAGCTGGTTGACCGCGCCGACGACCTCGGGCGAGACCTTCTTGTTGAGCTTCACATAGTTCTCGAACTCGGCCACGACCGAGCGGGCGAGCGCCTCGGCCTCGACCTCGTCGCCCACGGCGTCGGAGAGACGCGCGGCATGGGCCTCGTAGTATTCCTCGTTGTCGGTGTAGCGCAGGATCTCGGCGCGGCCGACACCCTCGACCAGAACCTTCACCGTGCCGTCGGGCAGCTTGAGGAGCTGGAGCACCGAAGCGAGCGTGCCGACGTTGAAGATCGTCTCAGGGGTCGGCTCGTCCTCGCTCGGGTTCTGTTGCGTGGCGAGGAGGATCTGCTTGTCCGACCGCATAACCTCCTCGAGCGCACGGATCGACTTCTCGCGACCGACGAAAAGCGGAACGATCATGTGCGGAAAGACGACGATGTCGCGTAGCGGCAGGACGGGGAACGTCCCGTCACCGCTCGTCAATCCAATCTGCTCGGATTCGGCCATTTTCGACTTGTTCCTTTCGTCACCGGCCGGAAGGGACCGGTGGTGCTGAGACGGTCTGCCCAGGCTGGGGAGGGGCGCCGGGCGGCGGGCGTGAATCGACCGTTCCTGTTCGAGTTTCCTGGCTCAATAGGTGGCGTCCGACGGGAGGTGTGTCAAGGCGACCGGTTCCGCAGCGCAGCGGAGGCCGGTGACGCGTCGGTTGAGGCCCGTGCGGGGGCCCGGAAACACGAACGGGGCCGGCGATGACCGGCCCCGTGCGAGAGACCGAAACCGGGTCGCTATGCGGTCGAGCCGATGTCCTCGCGGCGCTCCGAATAGATGTAGAGCGGCCGCGACTTGCCTTCGACGACATCGGCGGAGATCACGACCTCCTGCACCCCGTCGAGTCCCGGCAGGTCGTACATCGTCTCGAGCAGGATCGCCTCCATGATCGAGCGAAGGCCGCGCGCGCCGGTCTTGCGCTCGATCGCCCGCTTGGAGATGGCGTTCAGCGCATCCGGATGGATCGCAAGCTCGACGTTCTCCATGTCGAACAGCCGCTGATACTGCTTGACCAGCGCGTTCTTCGGCTCCGTCAGGATCTTGATGAGCGCCGACTCGTCGAGATCCTCGAGCGTCGCCAGCACCGGCAGGCGGCCGACGAACTCGGGGATCAGCCCGAACTTCAGCAGATCCTCCGGCTCGACGCCGCGGAACAGCTCCCCGGTCTTGCGATCCTCCGGCGAGGCCACGGCGGCGTTGAAGCCGATCGAGGTCTTGCGGCCGCGGTCGGAGATGATCCGCTCGAGGCCCGAGAAGGCGCCGCCGCAGATGAACAGGATGTTGGTCGTGTCGACCTGCAGGAACTCCTGCTGGGGATGCTTGCGGCCGCCCTGCGGGGGCACGCTCGCGACCGTGCCTTCCATGATCTTGAGGAGCGCCTGCTGGACGCCCTCCCCGGAGACGTCGCGGGTGATCGAGGGGTTGTCGGACTTCCGGCTGATCTTGTCGACCTCGTCGATGTAGACGATGCCGCGCTGCGCCCGCTCGACATTGTAGTCGGCCGCCTGGAGCAGCTTCAGGATGATGTTCTCGACATCCTCGCCGACATAGCCCGCCTCGGTGAGCGTGGTCGCGTCGGCCATGGTGAAGGGCACGTCGAGGATGCGCGCCAGCGTCTGGGCGAGGAGCGTCTTGCCGCAGCCGGTCGGGCCGATGAGCAGGATGTTCGACTTCGCCAGTTCGACGTCGTTGTTCTTGGCGGCGTGGTTGAGGCGCTTGTAGTGGTTGTGCACCGCCACCGACAGGACGCGCTTCGCATACTGCTGGCCGATCACGTAATCGTCGAGCACCGAGCATATCTCGGAGGGGGTCGGAACCCCGTCGCGCGACTTCACCAGCGAGGACTTGTTCTCCTCGCGGATGATGTCCATGCACAGCTCGACGCATTCGTCGCAGATGAAGACCGTCGGTCCCGCGATGAGCTTGCGCACCTCATGCTGGCTCTTGCCGCAGAAGGAGCAATAGAGGGTGTTCTTGCTTTCGCTGCCGCTGACCTTGCTCATCCGTGTTCCCCGCGGCTGCTTCCCGCAACCGCATATCGCCTACCTTGCCGAAGCCCGAGCACTTCGATTCGTAGGCACCTTAACGCGATAACCCCGGCACGCAAACGCCCCAGCCTGATCCAACCATGCTAGGTGCGACATGATCAATAGAGACTTAACGCGTCGGGACGGCTCCTGGGCCGCCGGACACGGGCGTATGGTCCGACGGCGCCCGCTACATAGGGCGGGAATGCGGCGAGCGTAAGGGGGGGCCCCACGCCGCCGCAAGGCTCACGCCAGCAGGATATCCGAATGGTCGAGCACGGCCCCCTTGTCGAGCGTGGCGATCTTCACCCAGTCGGACTTGTCGGTCTTGCTGCCCTTCTCGGCGTAGATCAGCTTTCCCTTCTTCTCGTCGTAGATGATGCGGTCATTCTTGTTTTCGGGCTTCTTGCCGAGCTCGAAGTACTTTTTCTTCAATGTCCCCGCCTTGCCGAGGGTGGAGTAGGCGTCGCGGTCGAGCACGATCAGGTCGCCATCGTCGGCTGAGAAATCGGTGATGCGATCGGCCTTCTTCCAGCTCGTGACCGTGTTGGTGAACCAGAACTCGTCGGCGCCGGCACCGCCGGTGAGCACATCCCGCCCGCGGCCGCCGTCGAGATGGTCGTTCCCGTCGCCGCCATGGAGAAAGTCCCGCCCCTTGCCCCCGAGAAGCGTGTCGTTGCCGGCGTCGCCGAAAACGGCGTCCTGAATGCCGGCGCGACCGTCGAACAGGTCGTTGCCCCCGCCGAGCGACGTGATGCCTTTCAGCGTGCCACCGTTCTCGACGCTGTCGTCGTGGGCGGCGTCCGCGAAGCTGATACCCCCGTCGATCGTCCCGCTATTGACCAGGCCGACGCGCCCCGATTCCACCGAGATCGCAAGCGTCTCACCCAGAAGGCCGGTGCTCCGGATCATGCCGCTGTTGCTGATCATGGTGACGCCGTCTTCCGCGCCGGTCACGATAATGGCCACCGAGTTTGCGCGGATCGCGCCGCTATTCTCGATGATCGTGACGCCGCCTGCGGTCTCCTGATTCACGGCGACCCCGAGGAAGCCCCATACCTCCCCCCCATTGAAGAGGTATCCGATTTCACCCGGGTCACCGTTGCTCTCGAGGGCGACGGCGACGAGCACCGACTCGATGCGCCCCTCGTTCCGCACAAAGACGGTATCCCCGGTTCCGATTGCCGCCGCGACCCCGATATAGCCTGTGATGAATCCGCCGGTGCCGTTGAAGATCTGGCCGCCGTTGTCGAAACTGACGCCCGACCCCTCCGGAGAGAGGATCGTGCCGTAGTTGATCAGTTCGATGCTGAGGTATGGGCCGCCGGCGACGCCGTCATTGGTCTCGGACGAGACCAGCACGCCGGGCGCGATCGTCCAGACCTGATCGAAGGCGGTGAACGAGAGACCGGGGTCGGTCGTCTGGTTGCTGTCGGTGATGAGTACCGGCATGTCGCGTCTCCCTGTCAAGCAAGCAGGGCGGTCCGCCGGACCGGGCCCCGACCAACGAAACGCTCGTTACTCCCGAGCCTGAGGCACCCCGAGCCTGGCGCCGAGACACGACGCGTATGCCACCTATGGTACATGGTCCGGCGGGGAACACCAGCCCCCGCCGGAAAGCGGAACTGGTGTCAGGCCGGCTTGTCGGCGATCGCCCCATCGAGGGCGTCGCGGGTGGTCAGCACCTTGTCGATGAGGCCGAACTGGCGCGATTCCTCGGCGGTGAGGAAGTAGTCGCGGTCGAGGGTGCGCTCCACCACCTCGTAGGGCTGGCCGGTATGCTTGACGTAGATCTCGTTGAGCCGCCGCTTCATCTTGATGATGTCCTCGGCGTGGCGCTCGATGTCCGAGGCCTGGCCCTGGAAGCCGCCCGAGGGCTGATGCAGCATGATCCGCGCATTGGGCAGTGCGAAGCGCATGCCCTTCTCGCCGGCGGTCAGGAGCAGCGAACCGGCGGAGGCCGCGAGGCCGATGCAGAAGGTCGCCACGGCGGGCTTGATGAACTGCATCGTGTCGTACATCGCCAGCGCCGAGGTGACGACACCCCCCGGCGAGTTGATGTAGATGGCGATCTCCTTCTTCGGGTTCTCGGCCTCGAGGAAGAGGAGCTGCGCGGTCACGAGCGTCGCCATGTGGTCCTCGATGGGACCGGTGATGAACATCACCCGCTCCTTGAGGAGGCGCGAATAGATGTCGTAGGCGCGCTCGCCGCGGTTGGTCTGCTCGACCACCATCGGCACGAGCGTCTGCGTGAGGTAGTCGACCGGGTCTCTCATGGTGTTCCTATAGGGTCTGCGGCTGGGAGGGGGACGGCGAATCCCCCGGGGCGATGCGGGCCTTACATATGGCACCCCTCCCCGCTCCGGAAGGGGTTCCGCTGGGAGGCCCTCAGATGTGGAAGAAGTCGCCGCGGTCGAAGGCCTCGACCCCGACATTCTCGACGACCGCCACCGCGACGCCCTCGTGGCGGATCTCGGTGTGGGCACCGGCCGCGACGAAGTCGAGATCCTTGAAGCGCAGGCCGCCCTTGAGGGCGAAGCGGTCCGCGCCGTCCTCGAAGTCGAGGATCGTGTCGGTGCCCTTGCGGACCATGAGCACGAAGACGTCGTTGCCCTTGCCGCCGATCAGAACGTCATCGCCCTTGCCGCCATTCAGCCAGTCGTCGCCCCTGCCGCCGTCGAGCATGTCGTCGTGCTTGCCGCCATGCAGCCGGTCCTTGCCGCCGTGCCCCATCAGGAGGTCGGAGCCGGCCTGGCCGAAGAGCTTGTCGGCGCCGCCGAGCCCGAGCACGATGTCGTCGCCATCCTTGGCGCGGATCACCTGCTTGCCCGCCTCGCCGTAGAGGGCGTCGGCGTGTTTGGACGCCTTGCTCGTCACCTTCGTCGTCCATTTCGGGAAGATGTCGTCGAGGCCGGGCTTGAGGCCGGCGGGCTGGGAATCGGCGCCGTCCGCGTACACGCCGAAGCCGATCTGACCGTCGGGATAGGCGGGCCGGTCGAAGGCGTCGAACAGGAAGATCGGAACGGTCTTGCCACCGCTGTCGGCACGCATCCCGTTGAGCCAGGCGAAGATCTGGGTATAGACGTCGGTCTGATTCGCCGCGCCCCAGTCGGTCGAGTATCCGGTCTCGCCGATGAACACCTCGAGGGATGCACCGAGCGCCTTCTCGACCGCTTCGAAATACTGCTCGACCGGCCCGTACTGGGTGCTCTGCTGGTTGTCGCCGGTATACTGGTTGAACAGGACGAACGGCTCGGCGTTGTTCCAGGCCGTGCTCCAGTTGGCGCTGATATAGGCCGGCACCTTGACCGACACGACATTGGTCTCGCCGTAGTTGGCGATCGTCGTGCTGACCGGGATCGAGCCGAGGCCCGCCGCGGCGAGCGAGGCCTTGAGGTTGTCGAAGGCCTGCGGAATCCAGGTGTCGACATAGGCGTCGAAGTCGGGGTCGTCCGGCGGCGGACCGTTCATGTCGAGCTCGTTGCCGAGCAGGATCGCCTTGAGGTTCGCCCTGACATTGGCGACGCTGCCATAGGCGCTGATGAGCATCTCGACCCAGGCGTCGGTATAGGCCGAACTGGTCATGAGGCCGGCCGTCCAGGGCGACCCGTAGCCGCCCTGCGCCAGCGCCGAGTTGTTGGTGCCCATCACCAGTTCCATGCCGGGATTGGCGACCATCCACTGGATGACCTGCAGCTGCGTGTCGTCGATCACCGGCGTCGTCGGGTCCGACGTTCCCACCGCCGCGTCGTGATACGTCCTGACGAGCTTGAAGTTCTGGGAGATCTGGTCGAGATCGGCGCTGATCGAGTAGCCGACGCGCCCGACCTCCCAGCTTTCGTAATTGACGCCGACATTGTAGGCGAAGGGCGATTTCGACGGCACCAGCGGATCGGCGTCCGCCTTCGGTTTGGCCTTGCTCATGAAACGTTCTCCCCGCCCGCTGTCATCGGGCACGATCCTACGATCCCCGGCTCAAGGCAAGCTCGCCGCCGTGCGCGGGATCGGTCGATCATGCGGGGATCAGACGACGAAGAGGTCGTCGGCATCGAGCCCGGGGTTGCCGGCAAGCTTGGCCACCGGCTTGCCGCGATAGCTGAGCATGCCGCCGTCGTAGTCGAAATGATCGGCGAAGGCCTGGTCGCTGACCACGCCCTTGTCGAGCTTCTTCACCAGCTTCTGCTTGAGCGCGATCTTGTCCAGACCGGAGACGAAGTCCTTGATCTGGTCGGCATTCGCGCGCGTGAGCTTGGCGCTGAACATGAAGGTGTCGCCCGCCCCCCCGCCGATCAGGACATCCT
>JAEZEN010000331.1 GCA_023433185.1 Pseudomonadota bacterium
GGGCTCGCGCTCATAGACATGGACATCGTGGCCGGCGCGGGCCAGTTGCTGGGCCGCGGCAAGGCCGGCCGGGCCGGAGCCGACAATGGCGACGCGTCTGCCGGTCTTGTGGGCCGGCACCTGCGGCTTGATCCAGCCCGACTTGATGGCGCGGTCGGCAATGGCCTGCTCGACGGTCTTGATGGCGACCGGCACGTCTTCCAGGTTGAGCGTACAGGCTTCCTCGCAGGGGGCGGGGCTGATGCGGCCGGTGAACTCGGGGAAGTTGTTGGTCGAGTGGAGGTTGCGAAGCGCCTCCTGCCAGTCGCCGCGATAGACGAGGTCGTTCCAGTCCGGGATCTGGTTGTTGACCGGGCAGCCGTTGTGACAGAACGGGATGCCGCAATCCATGCAGCGCGCCGCCTGGTCACGCGTGCCCTCCTCGGACAGCGGGATGACGAATTCGCGATAGTTGCGGACGCGATCGGCCGCCGGCTGGTAGCGCCGGTCGCGCCGTTCGATCTCGAGGAAGCCTGTGACCTTACCCATGGGGCCTTCAATCCAAAAGAAACAGAGCCAGAAAAGGACCGAACACCCACCAACCCAAGCCTGCGCACACGCCAAGCAGTGCGCTCCAAGGTTCGAATCTGCCATTGACGAGGTAGACTACGGCGGGAATCGCAGCCGCGATTGCGACGGTGAGCCCAAGATTGAGCCTTTGCAGCAACTGAGGCGTCTCACTCCGCGGCATGGAGAGATGCCTCCTCACGCTGCTGCCGCTCGAGCTCCCTGAGCGCGCGGCGATACTCGACCGGCATGACCTTCCGGAACTTCGGCAGCCAGGCCTTCCAGTCGGCGAGAATCTCCTTCGCCCGCGTCGAATTGGTGAAGCGGGCATGGCTGGCAATCAGCGCATGGAGACGCTCGGCATCGTGGCCGTTCATGTTGCTCATCACGTCGACGAGGCCCTTGTACTCGACGTCGCCGCCGCGGTGCTGGAGCTTCTCGAGAAGGTCGTCCTCCTCGACCACCGGCTCGAGCTCGACCATCGACAGGTTGCAGCGCGAGGCGAAGGTCTCGTCCTCGTCGAGCACATAGGCGATGCCGCCCGACATGCCGGCCGCGAAGTTGCGCCCGGTGCGACCGAGGACGACGACGACGCCGCCGGTCATGTACTCGCAGCAGTGGTCGCCCGCGCCCTCGACGACCGCGACCGCGCCCGAGTTGCGGACGGCGAAGCGCTCGCCGGCGACGCCGCGGAAGTAGCAGGCGCCGGAGATGGCGCCGTAGAGCACGGTGTTGCCGACGATGATCGACTCCTCCGGCACGATGCGCGCGTCCTCGGGCGGGCGGACGACGATGCGGCCGCCGGACAGGCCCTTGCCGACATAGTCGTTGCCGACACCGATCAGGTCGAACGAGACGCCCGCGGCGAGCCAGGCGCCGAAGCTCTGGCCGCCGGTGCCGCGGAGCGTCACCGCGATCGTGTCCTCGGGCAGGCCGGCATGGCCGTAGCGCTTCGCCACCTCGCCGGAGAGCATCGCCCCCGCCGAGCGGTCGGTGTTGCGGATGGTCTCCTCGATGCGCACCGGGGTGCGGCTCTCGAGCGCCGGCATCGCGGCCGCGATCAGGCGCCGGTCGAGGACCTTGTCGATCGGATGGTTCTGCTTCTCGCTGTTCCAGATCGCGACGCCCTCGGCGGCCTCGGGCTTGTGGAACAGGCGGCTGAAGTCGAGACCCTTCGCCTTCCAGTGTGCGACGGCCTCGGTCTTGTCGAGCATCTGCATCTGGCCGACCATCTCGTTGAACGAGCGGTAGCCGAGCCCGGCCATGATCTCGCGAACCTCCTCGGCCACGAAGAACAGGTAGTTGATGACGTGCTCGGGCTGGCCGGTGAAGCGCTTGCGGAGCACCGGGTCCTGCGTCGCCACGCCGACCGGGCAGGTGTTGAGATGGCACTTGCGCATCATGATGCAGCCGGCGGCGATCAGCGGCGCCGTCGCCATGCCGAACTCGTCGGCACCGAGCAGGGCGCCCACCACGACGTCGCGGCCGGTGCGGAGGCCGCCGTCGACCTGCACGGCAATGCGGCCGCGCAGCGCCTCGCGCACCAGCGTCTGGTGCGTCTCGGCGAGGCCGATCTCCCAGGGCGAGCCGGCATGCTTGATCGAGGTCAGCGGCGAGGCGCCGGTGCCGCCCTCGTAGCCGGAGATCGTCACGTGGTCGGCGCGCGCCTTGGAGACGCCCGCCGCGACCGTGCCGACACCGACCTCGGAGACCAGCTTCACCGAGATCAGCGAATGCGGCGCGACGTTCTTGAGGTCGTAGATGAGCTGCGCAAGGTCCTCGATCGAGTAGATGTCATGGTGCGGCGGCGGCGAGATGAGGCCGACGCCCGGGGTCGAGTGGCGCACCTTGGCGATCACCGCGTCGACCTTGTGGCCGGGCAGCTGCCCGCCCTCGCCGGGCTTGGCGCCCTGCGCCATCTTGATCTGCACCATGTCGGAGTTGACCAGGTATTCCGTGGTCACGCCGAAGCGGCCCGAGGCGATCTGCTTGATCGCCGAGCGCATCGAATCGCCGTTGGCCATCGGCGTGTAGCGGTCCGCTTCCTCGCCGCCCTCGCCGGTGTTCGACTTGCCGCCGATCCGGTTCATGGCGATGGCGAGGGTCGTATGCGCCTCGCGGCTGATCGAGCCGTAGGACATCGCCCCGGTCGCAAAGCGGCGGACGATGTTCGCCGCCGGCTCGACCTCGTCGAGCGGCACCGGCGCCCGGCCGTCCTCGGCCGCGCCCTTGATCCGGAACAGCGAGCGGATGGTGAGGTACTTGTCCTCGGTCTCGTTCACCAGACGCGCGAACTCGCGGTACTTGTCCCGGGCGTTGCCGCGCGCCGCGTGCTGGAGGGCGGCGACCGTGTCCGGCCGCCAGACATGGGACTCGCCGCGGAAGCGGAAGGCGTAGTCGCCGCCGACGGCGAGCGCGGTCTCGAGCACCGGCGAATCGCCGAAGGCGTCGCGGTGGCGGCGCAGCGTCTCGTCGGCGACCTCGGCGAGGCCGACGCCCTCGATGGTCGTCGCGGTGCCGGTGAAGTAGCGCTTCACGAAATCGCTCGACAGGCCGACCGCATCGAAGATCTGGGCGCCGCAATAGGACTGGTAGGTCGAGATCCCCATCTTGGCGGTGACCTTGAGGATGCCCTTGTCGATCGCCTTGATGTAGCGGTGGACGATCTCCTCGTCGTCGACCTCCTCGGGGAAGCCCTTCTTCATCGCCGACAGCGTCTCGAAGGCGAGATAGGGGTTGATCGCCTCGGCGCCGTAGCCGGCCAGCACGCAGAAATGGTGGACCTCGCGGGCCTCGCCGGTCTCGACGACGAGGCCGACCGAGGTCCGGAGACCGACCCGGATCAGGTGGTGGTGGACGCCGGCCACGGCGAGCAGCGCCGGCATCGCCGCCCGCTCCCGGGCCAGGCCGCGATCGGAGAGGATGATGATGTTGATGCCGCTGCGGACCGCCGCCTCGGCGTCGGCGCAGAGCTTGTCCATGGCCGTCGCCATGCCGTCGACGCCGCTGTCGACGGCGAAGGTCGTGTCGAGCGTCTTGGACTGGAAGGGGTTGTCGTCCAGGTCGCCGATCGCGCGGATCTTCTCGAGATCCTCGTTGGTGAGGATCGGCTGGCGCACCTCGAGCCGCTTCCGCCGCCCCTGTCCCTCGATGTCGAAGAGGTTCGGCCGCGGCCCGATGAAAGAGACGAGGCTCATCACCAGCTCCTCGCGGATCGAATCGATCGGCGGGTTGGTGACCTGGGCGAAGTTCTGCTTGAAGTAGGTGTAGAGCAGCTTCGGCTTGTCGGAGAGGGCCGAGATCGGGGCGTCGTTGC
>JAEZEN010000334.1 GCA_023433185.1 Pseudomonadota bacterium
TGCCGGAACGGCGCGAAGATCGCCGCGTCCGGCGGTGCGGACGCCTCGACCACACGGGCGGTCTCGCGGCCGGCCTCGAGCGGGCGGAAGCGCAGGTCGTGGAGCCGGTCGGCCGCCGCGACGGCGAGCGGGATGGTCGCGGCGAGGAGGACCGCGGTGACCGCGAGCCGGAGGCGCCCCGACCCGAGCGCGGCGGTCCCGGTCGCGGCGACGAGCAGCACCGGAACGCCGGACGCGGCGAATTGCGTCGTGCGGACCAGGGGCGTCGTCATGACGAGGCAGGCGGCGAAGAAGACCGCGAGCGAAACGAGGCAGAGCGCGATGAAGCTGCGGATGGCGCGGTCGGAGCGCACCAGGGCGAGGCCGATCGCGGCGACGATCAGCACGGAATAGAAGAGTCCCGACCATCCCCGAGGCAGGACCTGGAGAAGCGTCTGGCGGACGGCGTCGAGGGTGGCGTAGTGCGTGCCCCATTCCTCCGCATAGGCCGAGGCGGCCGAGATTACCTGGGCTGCCGTCGGCAGGTAGAAGCCGATGCCGAGCAGTGCGGCCACGCCCAGCACGACGAGTACCTCGCGCCGCGGCCGAAGGATGAGGAGGCCGATGGAGAGGGGCGCAGCAAGCAGGATGTAGATCGGCAGGCTCGCGGTGCCGACAAAGGCCGCAGCGGCGGCGGCGATCAGCCATGGGCGCGCGCCGTCCGACAGGTAGCGGGCGATGGCCACCGCCTGGACGATCGCGGCCAGCATCGTGAACCCGTAGCCGCGCGCCTGCAGCGTCAGGTCGAGGCTGTCGGTATCGGCGAGAAGGAGGAGAGCGACGGCGCCGCCGCCCCATGCCCGCTCGCGCACCGCGAACCAGCCGAGGACGGCGAAGGCGGCCGCCACCGCGATGAAGGACGGAAGCCGCGCCGCGAACGGCTCGTGGGCGATGCGTGCCGGCCAGAGGCTGCTGACGATGCTGAAGAGGATGTGGTTGTTGGGCTCGTGGTAGTCGGTCCAGGCAAACCAGGGCCCCTTCGCCGCGAAGCCGACGATCGTGTAGTACTCGTCGACCCACAGCGACGTGGTGGCCATGGCGTGGACGTACTGCGCCACCAGGGCCGTGGCGAGGACCGCGGCGAGCGCGAACAGCACCGGCGGCAGCCGGCGCAGCCACCGCTCGAGCGTGGACGGGGCAAGGGCATGGGGCATCGTCAGTCCAATCCCGCGCATCTGCCGCGACCGCGCCTTGTCCCGGATTCCGCGTCCCGCTTCAACCTCGTGCGCGGCCATGCGGTCCCCGCGATGCGCCCGAGGCTATGCGGGAGGTGCCGACGGTGCCGCCCCGCGCTTCGGGTTGATCGGCACCTCGAGGAGCCGGGGGTCGACCCGTTCGATGATGCGATGGAAGGCGGCGGACGCCCGCCGCTCGTCTTCGGGAACGCCGAGCAGCGTCTCCCAGACGGCGTGGGCGTTGAAGGGAATGAAGGCCTGCGCGTAGAAATCGCGCTCGAGCATGTTCAGCCCGTGCCACGCCGACATCCGGTGCTCCCAGTAGAACTGGTCGAACGGATCGATCATGCCGCGGGCGGCGTTGAAGTCGGAGTCCGCGAGGAACGCCCTGAAGGCGGCCCGCGACTGCCGGCCCCAGCCGTCCCATTCGCCGCAAAGCGCCCGTACCCGCTCCGTCATGGCGCGGAGGTGGAGGGCCTTCATCGCCGGCGCCGAGACCGGCGGCGCGGCGTCGGCGTATTTGGCATAGAAGGCCCGGCCGATCTCGAGCAGGTTGGCCGTCACCGCGATGGTGTCGGCGTCGCCGAAGAAGGCGGCAAGCGGCTCGACCGCACGGTAATGGTGGTTGGCGTAGGTCGCGGTCTCGAGAGCCTCCTGCATCGCTTCCGCCGGTCGGCAGGGGACCACCGTGTGGCGCAGGCCGTCGCGCGCGGCGAGGTCGCGCGCCACGGCGACATCGGTCTCGGTCTGCTCCGCCGCGTCGTAGGTGTAGGTGTCGAATGGCACGCCGCTGTGCTTCACGACCGCCAGCATGACCCGCGAATCGAGCCCGGCGGTCAGGGCAAGGCGGACGGTCCTGCCCGCGGCGACGTTGCGCATCGCCGTCGCCGTCCAGGCGAGGACGCGTTCCGCCGCCTGCTCGGCGGAGCAGTGCGCCGGAGCCCGGCGAGGCCAGAAGCGGCGGACGGCCGGTCGCCGCCAGGCGATCCCGAGAGGCAGGTCGAGGAGGGTGTTGGCGGTGAGGAGCTTGACGTCGGCGAACGGCGTCAGGTTTCCGGGAAATCCGTACTGGCAGGGGAGCCCGGCCGGCGCCGTCTCCGTGATCAGCCGCGCATGGGAGGCGACGGCCCCGAAGTCGGTCCGGTAGAAGATGGTGCGCATGGCCGCCGCATCCCCGAGGACGCGCAGCCGGCGTGGTTCGGCGACGATGATCGCGAAGCGCCCCGCCAGCCGGCCCACGCCGCGATGGAACGCGTCATCGCCGTGGCGGAGCGCGTCGAGGAGGCCCCCGGCAAGGTCCCCGGCGCCGTCGTCGATCGGGACCGCGAGCCCGAGGATCGCGACAGTGCGGCGCCCGTCAGAGGCATGCGCCACGGTCGTATGCCGCTCGACATGCAGGCCCGCGATCGGCCCGGGGACATAGCCGGGCGGCGACGATGACGGCCGCCTGTGCCACACGAAACCGCGCGGGAACGGCTGCATGCGCCTGGCAGGTCCTTCCGGCTGGATGGCGACAGGCTGGTGGAGCCAATCTGACATTTGAGCCCCGCCCGATGCAAGGCTCGCGCTCGAATGTCAAGGTCTCGAGCGCCACCGGAAACACAGGGCTTCCGGTGGTTCCTGTGACTACCGCCATTGGCTCTCGACCGCGATGCGAGGGGCAGCGCATGTCGGGCTCGGATCACCAACGGAGCAGGATGCGCGGCGCTTCCGGCCTCTGCCGCGGCGGCTCCGCGGGCGGTTCGGCATCGCGGCCGCGACGGAAGCGGGCGACGGCGGTCCGTGCCAGAGGGCCCGCACGATGCGCCTGCGCGGGTGCCCCCAGGCCGGTTCTGATGGGGGCCAAGTGTTGGTCGGAGTGGCAGGATTCGAACCTGCGACCCCCTGCTCCCGAAGCAGGTGCGCTACCAGGCTGCGCTACACTCCGGCTGCTGGCGAGGCGTCTTATAGCGATGCGTTCGGGCCGCCACAAGGCCGCTGCGCGCTGCCGCGGCCACTTTTGCGCGCTTCGGCCGCGCCGGGAGACTGGTTGACCGCCACCGCCTCGGCTATATGGGGCTCGCCGTCGGCGACGGCACGGCCGCGGTGCGGCCGGTTGGGGCGTGGCCAAGAGGTAAGGCATCGGGTTTTGGTCCCGTGATCCCAGGTTCGAATCCTGGCGCCCCAGCCAGTTCCACGAGGCGCGATGCCGGTCGCGCAAGGACATCCAGCCCCGATGTATCGTCTCCACACCATCACCGGAGAGTTCCTCGACCGGGGCGTCGAGCGCGACTTCCGGGCATCCGTCCTGCCGGAAGTTCAGCGGACCACCCGGCTGACGCTGACCGTCGCCGCCCTTCTGACCGTGCTGTTCATGGTCTCGGACTACAGCTTCCTCGGCCTGGACTGGCCGTTCTTCCCGCCGCTCGTGCTGATGCGGCTGGCGATCATCGCCGTCCTCCTCGGCCTCGGATTGTACCTTTTCCGGTCCGACGCCCTGCTCGACCGGGCGTGGGTCTACAGCCTGGCGCCGCTCATGGTTTCCACCGGCGTTTTCATCGTCGCCGCGCTCCGTCCGCAGACGCTTCCCACGCAGGTGACGGCGGTCGGCATCGTGGTCATGGCGATCTACCTGTTCGCGCCGAACGTGATGCGCGGCATGCTTGCCACGAGCGCCTATCTCTCGGTCGGATTCCTGTTCAGCGCGTGGTACTTCGCGGACGCGTCGGCGGCGGTCCTCCTCAGGATCGGCATCCTCCTCATCCTCGCCAACGTCGTCGGCTACTTCGCCGCCCTTCGCGTCGCGCGCCTCCAGCGCCAGCAGTTCGCCCTCCTCATGGACGAGCGGCGCTCGAAGGACCGGCTCGTCATCGAGGTCGACCGCCGCGAGGCGCTGGAGCGCCGTCTGCGCGACCTCGCGGAGACCGACGGCCTCACCGGGCTCAGCAACCGCCGGCACTTCATCGAGATCGCGGAAACGGCACTGAAGGCGGCCCGCGCCCGGGGCGAGCCGTTCAGCCTCGCCATGATCGACGTGGACCATTTCAAGAGCATCAACGACAACTGGGGCCACCGCCTCGGCGACGACATGCTGAAGCTGGTCGCCGAGGCCTGCGTCACGGTCTTCGGCGCCGACGTTCCGGTTGGCCGCTTCGGCGGGGAAGAGTTCGTCGTCGCCCTGCCGGGAGTGGCGGTGGAGGGCGCCACCGCCGCCGCCGAGCGGCTGCGCGGTGCGGTCTCGGCGCTGCGGGCAGAAGACGGGCCGCCGGACCTCCATGTCACCGTCACCATCGGCATCGCCGGCGTCCGGCCGGAAGAGCCGGACCTGTCCACGGCCCTCGCCCGGGCCGATGCCGCACTCTACGAGGG